>JBIQML010000837.1:0-1878 GCA_044463405.1 Nakamurella lactea
TCCATCAACTGCGGAGACACCGCATAGCCGGTCCGAAAGGCGCTGCCCAAATCGCCCCGGACGAAGTCGCCCAGCCAGTTCAGATATTGCAGCGGCAGGATCTGGTCGAGTCCGTACTTCGAGCGCAGCGTGGCGAGCGCCTCGGGTGTGGCGTCCTTGCCCAGCACCACCACGGCGATGTCGCCGCCGGCCAGGCGAATCAGCAGGAAGATCAGCACGGAGGCGCCGAGCCACCCGCCGACGAAGAAGGTGCAGCGGCGCACGAGGAACCGAATCACTGCCGTCCGCTTCCTGCCGATGGGACGCCTGCCCGGCTACCGCCACAACGGGCGGTAGCCGGGCAGGTGGTACTCAGGTTCTTCACCAGTGCAGGCTCGCCAGGTGGATCGCCACCACGACCCGCGGCGCCGTCCAGCCCTTCAGGTCCTTGCTCAGCAGCCCGGCTCCCTTCGAGGCCATGATCGGCACGATCACCGCATCCTCCTGCAGTTTCTGCTGCGCCGCGGCGAGGAGCTCGTCGCGCTCCTCCTCGCTCGTGGCGCGATCGGCGTCTTCCAACATCGTGGTGATGTCGGCGTCGCAGTAGGTCTTCCAGCCGACCTTGGCCGGGTCGGGGCACGACGCCATCTGTGTCAGGTTGTATTCCGTGGTCATTACGGTGACGCCGTACTGCGGCGGGTTCCCGCTGAACACGACCTGCGAGTAGCGCGCCAGGTCGAGCTGGGTCCGGGTCACGTTCGCGCCGGCCGCCTCGAAGAACGACACCGCCAGATCGGACGGGCCGACGAGGTTGCCGATGTCCGTGACGGACGTCAGCTCGACCTCGGCGTCGCCGACCCCGCTCGACGCGAGCTGCGCCTTCGCGGCCTCGACATCGTACGTGTCGACGCAATTCTCCATCGACGCCTTGTCCGGACCGACCAGGTCACAGGTGGGCACGATGCCCCACGGCGCGTTGAACAGGTCCACGAACTGCTGCCGGTCGATCGACTTGACCAGAGCCCGGCGGAAGTCCACGTTGTCGGACGGAGCCTTGGTGGAGTTGAAGTTGAGGAAGAACACCGACCCGCCCTGCGGATAGGTCTCCAGCGCCATGGACTGGTCCAGGCCCTCCTTGGTCATCCGCTCCCACAGCTCCTGGCCCAGGTAGGGATAGCCATCCGCCTCGCCGGCCTTGAGCGCGTTGAGCGCCGATGTTCCGTCATTCACGAAGCGCACCTCGATCTCGGGGATCGCGGGCGCCTCGCCCCAGTAGTTCTCGTTGGTTTCGAAGACCAGGTGGTTGTCCGGCACGTACTCCTTGACCTTGTACGGTCCGGTGCCCACGGGCTTGGTTTCGATCGAGCCGGCGGCCGCCTCGGGCTGGACCGACCCGGCGATGCTGGCCATTCCCTCGATGAACGCGCGGCTCGGGCGGGTCAGCGTGACGGTCACGGTCTTGTCGTCGTCCGCGACGATGTTCTCGACGGCGGCGTACGGGCCCTTGTTCAGGCCGACCGGGCTGTCTTTCATCGCGTTCATCGAGTAGACGACGTCGGCGGCGGTGACGGGCGAGCCATCGCTGAATTTCGCGTCCCGCAGGTGGAAGGTGTACGTGGTCTGCGCGTCGTCGACGTCCCACTTCTCGGCGAGGCCCGGCGTCAGGTCCCCGTCCGGGCCCATGATCAACAGCGGCTCGATGACGTTGTCCGGGATCCACAGCGCCAGCGCCGTCAGGTTGCTGGTGACGTAATCCAAGGTGCCCGGATCGTCCGCCGCGATGAGCACCAGCTTGTCCCGCGATTCACTGGGCGACTGGCTCGCCGACTCGCTGGCGCTCGAGGTCGCCGAGGTCGCCTCGGACGATGTGCCGGCATTGCTACAGGCAGCGGCCAGGCA
>JBIQML010000838.1:0-1875 GCA_044463405.1 Nakamurella lactea
GATGAACCACCAGAATCCGTGTCGCAGACGCAGCGCCACGATGGCGAACCCGGCCAGCGAGCCGATGACGAGCGCGATGGCCGGCGACACCACGCTGTACAGGAACGTGCTGCCCAGGCTGTCACCGAGACTGGCCTGCTCCCAGGCGGTCCGGACGTTGTCGATGAATCCGAACGCCGTCGGCGGATCCCACAGCTGCGTCGCGGTGAACACGGCCGCCGGCTGGATGGCGTTGGCCACCATCAGGTACACCGGGG
The DNA here is from genome assembly GCA_044463405.1 of Nakamurella lactea. Classification (GTDB taxonomy): domain Bacteria; phylum Actinomycetota; class Actinomycetes; order Mycobacteriales; family Nakamurellaceae; genus Nakamurella; species Nakamurella lactea_B. The sequence continues at coordinate 258 of JBIQML010000838.1, forward strand.
CCAGCCAGATGAGCCCGAGGATCGTCAGGAACGCCTTGCGCACCATCGCCGCCGCCTACGGGTTGACCGTCCTGGCCGGCGCGAGCTGCCGGCGCAGGTAGATCACGGACGCGAGTCCGGCGACCACGGTGAGGATCACGGCGACCGCCGATCCGAGGCCGTACTGGGTGGCCACGAAGGTGTCCCGGTACATCGTCACCGCCAGCGTCTCGGAGGACCCGCCCGGCCCGCCCTGGGTCATCACCCAGACGATGTCGAAGGTCTTGTGACTGGCCACGCTCGCCAGCCCGATCACCACCGTGGCCAGCGGGCGTAACAGCGGCCAGGTCATGTAGCGGAACATCGACCACCCGCCGGCCCCATCCAGTCGCGCCGCCTCGATCGGCTCCCGCGGGATCGACTGCAGGCCCACCACGAACAGCAGCGCGTTCACGCCGACCCCCTGCCAGGTGGATGCGATCAGCATGACGATGGTGTTCAGCGGGCGGTCGGCCAGGAACGTGGTGTGCGCGCCCGGCAGGTGAAGCACCCCCAGCAGGGAGTTCAGCGGCCCGTCCGGCTGCAGGATGAAGCCCCACACCACGGCGACTCCGGCGCCGGAGAGTGCATACGGGATCAAGAACGGCAGCCGGAACCAGGCACCGCCCTTCATCCGGTAGGTCAGCACCGCCACCAGCAACCCGATGCCCACCGGCAGCACGATCGTGCCCACCACCCAGATCAGCGTGTTGCTGATCGTCACCCAGAACACCGCGTTGTGGATGAACTGCAGGTAGTTGGCGATCCCGGCCCACTGCGGCGAGCCGAGCCCGTCGTACGTGGTGAAGCTGATGTACAGCGTGTACAGGAACGGCAGGTACAGCAGGACGGCGACCAGCAGGACCGCAGGCGCGACGTACAGCCGCGCCTGCAGTCCCCGCAGCAGCCTGGCGAGGTTCACTAGTGCGAGGACCAGTACTGGTCCGAGGCCTGCTGGATGGTGTTCAGCTGGGACATGTAGGTGTCCGGGTGCACCATGAATCCGCTGAACGCGTCCAGCGCCGCGGTCAGCACCGGTGGCGGCGCCGCCTCGAAGTAGCGGTTGATCAGCCGGTACTTGCCCGATCCGGCGTCCGCGTTCAGCTGCTTGAGCGACGGGTCGGTGATCTGTGCCTTCGGGTTGGCCGACACGTCGCCCCGGCTGGTCGCCCAGGTGGTCTGCGCGTCGGGCGTGAGCCACCACGTCAGGAACGCGTTGCTCTCATCGAGGTGCGGCGCCTTGGCCAGCACGCACAGCGGCCCGGTCTCGAACACCATCGACGTCTTGTCCAGCTTGGAGTTCACGTTGGGGATGACGAAGAACCCGTAGTCCTTGCCCGCCTTGAGCTTCTCCTGGGTCATCGAGGTGTTGAACCAGGTCCCGAACGGCACCATCGCGACCTGGCCGGACTTGAACATGTCCTGCGGCTGGGTCTTGGTCGACGGGTTGGAGAACCAGCTGGCGTCCTCCTCGGATTTCCACATCTTCATCACGTCCACCACGCCGGGATCGGTGTACTTGGCCTTGCCGGTGTTGATCGCCTGGTACAGGTCCGGGTCGGTGCCGGCCAGCAGCTGCTCGAACCACACGAACGAGAAC
>JBIQML010000839.1:0-1873 GCA_044463405.1 Nakamurella lactea
TGCTCGTCGGTCGTCTGGCATCCGATCGTCTTCGGCGGTGCGCGCGACCCGGGACGCCGCGGAGGACACGGTCTCCTCGTCGATCAGCTCGATGACCGCCATCGGGGCGTTGTCGCCCTTGCGCGGCAGCGTCTTGGTGATCCGGGTATAGCCGCCGTCACGGGTGGCGAACGACGGGGCGATCTCCGCGAACAGCTTGTGCAGGACATCCTTGTCGTGGATCGTCTTGATCACCTCGCGTCGCGCGTGCAGCGTGCCGCGCTTGGCCTTGGTGATCAGCTTCTCCGCTACCGGGCGCAGCCGCTTGGCCTTGGTCTCGGTGGTGGTGATCTTCCCGTGCTCGAACAGCGACTGGGCCAGGTTGGCCAGGATCAGCCGCTCGTGGGCGGGTGATCCGCCGAGCCGCGGACCCTTGGGAGGGGTGGGCATGGTGTTGTGCTCCTAGCTCTATGAACGGCTCTGTAACGGGCTCTATCGAACGCTCTATCGAAGACTCTGTCGAGGGATCTGCGTCGGGCTGACCGGCCGGCGAGCGCGGTTAGATCTGCTCGGTCTCGGCGTAGTCGGTGCCGTCCTCGCCGTCCTCGACGTCCGTCCAGTCGCCCTCGCCGTAGGACAGCGCGGCGGCGGTCGGGTCGAACCCGGCGGGCGAGTCCTTCAGCCCCAGGCCCAGTCCGGCCAGCTTCTCCTTGACCTCGTCGATCGACTTCTGACCGAAGTTGCGGATGTCCAGCAGGTCGGCCTCGGTGCGGGCCACCAGCTCGCCCACGGTGTGGATGCCCTCACGCTTGAGGCAGTTGTAGCTGCGCACGGTCAGGTCCATGTCCTCGATCGGCATGGCGAACGCGGCGATGTGGTCGGCCTCGGCCGGGCTGGGCCCGATCTCGATGCCCTCGGCCTCGGTGTTCAGCTCGCGCGCCAGGCCGAACAGCTCCACCAGGGTGGTGCCGGCGCTGGCCAGCGCGTCCCGCGGGGAGATGGACGGCTTGGTGGTCACGTCCAGCACCAGCTTGTCGAAGTCGGTGCGCTGCTCGACACGGGTGGCCTCGACCCGGTAGGTGACCTTGAGCACCGGCGAGTAGATCGAGTCCACCGGGATCCGGCCGATCTCCGCGCCCAGCACCTTGTTCGGGGCGGCGGGCACGTAGCCGCGGCCGCGCTCGACCACCAGCTCGACCTCCAGCTTGCCCTTCTTGGTCAGGGTGGCCAGCTTCAGCTCCGGGTTGTGCACGGTGACGCCGGCCGGCGGGGCGATGTCCGCCGCGGTCACCTCTCCCGGACCCTGCTTGCGCAGGTACATCGTCACCGGCTCGTCCTCGTCCGAGGACACCACCAGCTCCTTGAGGTTCAGGATCAGCTCGGTGACGTCCTCCTTCACACCGGCGACGGTGGAGAACTCGTGCAGCACGCCGTCGATGCGGATGCTGGTAACGGACGCGCCGGGGATGGACGACAGCAGCGTCCGGCGCAGGGAATTGCCGAGGGTGTAACCGAATCCGGGCTCCAGCGGTTCGATGGCGAACCGGGAGCGGATGCCGGGGACGATGATTTCCTCGGTCAGGTTGGGGCGCTGTGAGATCAGCACGGGGATTTTCCTCCATGTTCGCAGATGACGCCCGCCATATGACGTCACGCGGTGGTGGCGGCCGGTGGACGGGATGCCCACCGGCCATCGGCGTTCCGGCAGCGCCGGAACCCCGGGTCCGCGCCGGGCGGCACGCGTGGCACCGGCCGGCACGGCGACACCCGCCGGGTCCGCATGGCGTGCGGCACCGGCGGGCGCGAGGTTTACTTCGAGTAGTACTCGACGATCAGCTGCTCGGTGAGCTGCGACTCGATCTGAGCGCGCACCGGAAGCTGGTGGATCAGGATC
>JBIQML010000840.1:0-1869 GCA_044463405.1 Nakamurella lactea
CCGCCACAGCGACCGGCACGGGATCTTGTCGAGCATGCAGCGCTCGGCGTACTTCTGCGCGATGTCGGTGACCTCCTGCATCAGGCCGCGCTGCAGGGTGATCGGCTCCAGACCGAGGTCGATGAACTGCCGGTTCTCCACGAACAGGTCGTTCTCCGCGTCCTCCTTGCGGGGGTTGGGCACGTTGGCCACCTCCGCGCCGGTGATCTCGGAGATCATCGCGGCCAGGTCGCGCACCCGGTGGCATTCCGTGGTCTGGTTCAGGATGCGAACCCGATCACCCTTGGCCGGCGGGTTCGCGATGGCCAGCGCGATACACCGCACGGTGTCCTGGATGTGGATGAACGCCCTGGTCTGACCGCCGGTGCCGTGCACGGTCAGCGGATAGCGCACGGCCGCCTGCATCAGGAACCGGTTGAGCACCGTGCCGTAGTCGCCGTCGTAGTCGAACCGGTTGATCAGCCGCTCGTCCCGGACCGTCTGGTCTGTCTGGGTGCCCCACACGATGCCCTGGTGCAGGTCGGTGATGCGCAGGCTGTCGTTCTTGGCGTAGTAGGCGAACAGCAACTGGTCCTGGGTCTTGGTCATGTGGTAGATCGAGCCCGGGTTCGGCGGGTAGAGGATCTCCTGCTCGATCTCCCGGCCGTCGTCGGTCTCCAGCTTGACCTTCAGATACCCCTCGGGGATCTTCATGCCGGCCGTGCCGTAGCCGTACACGCCCATGGTGCCCAGGTGCACCACGTGGATGTCCAGGCCGGATTCCACGATCGCCGCCAGCAAGCTGTTGGTGGCACCCAGGTTGTTGGTCACCGTGTAGCGCTTGTTGCGCGAGGACTTCATGGAGTACGGCGCGGAGCGCTGCTCGGCGAAGTGCACCACCACGTCCGGCCGCCACTCGGTCACAAGACCCAGCAACCGGTCGTAGTCCTGCGCCACGTCGAAGCGGTGGAAGCTGATCTCCCGGCCAGTGATCTCCCGCCAGGCGGCCAGCCGGGTGCCCATCGGCGAGATCGGCGTCAGCGACTGGGCCTCGAGTTCGTTGTCGATGTTGCGGCGGGACAGGTTGTCCACGATCGCCACGTCGTGGCCCAGCGCCGACAGGTGCAGCGAGGTCGGCCAGCCGCAGAACCCGTCACCACCCAGAACCAGAATCCGCACCTCGCCACACCTCATTCACTCTGGTCCCGCAGCGGGTGCGGCGGGACGGGATCGTGTCGTGCGCTCGTCAGCCTACGTGGCCCCAGTCACGTCTCGAACACGCGACGATATCGATACTCGGAAATTCGCCGTACCCTCGCCGGCCCCGATCCGGGCTCAGCCGGCGAACTGGTCGGGGTCGATGCTCAACAGGCTAGGCCAGGTCAGCACCCGGTAGCTGCCGACCGAGTAGACGCGCGCCGGTGGCCCCTGGGCGGCGGTGACGGAGTCCATCGTCACCCCACCCCAGGTCTCGCTGGAGTCGAAGACTAGGAATTGAAACTGCTGTTCGGTATACCAGGCGGCGGTCGACTGGCGCCCGTAGCGCACGATGCGGCCGTCGTGCAGGGTGATCGGCCGGACGGTGACCGTGTCGTGGGAGGCGACGGTGGTCATGGACGCGGGCCAGTACGTGCCGACCCCGTTGGTCAGGTCGCGCTCGGACAGGAAGGCGGCCAGGGTCGCGCCGGTGACGGGACGCACGGGCTGCACCGAGGTGATGACGAACGACGCGGCGAAGAGCACCGTCACCGCCGCTCCCACGCCGGCCACCGCGCGACGTACCGCCCCCCTGGGCAGCGCCGCGAACCACCGTCCGGCGGTGCGCGCGGCCAGCAGCGAGCCGAACACCACGAACGGCGCCAGGTAGCGCAGGTATCCCGGCAGGTTGCT
>JBIQML010000841.1:0-1863 GCA_044463405.1 Nakamurella lactea
GCATGTCCGGGATCGAGTTGCGGAACTGCAGCGTGCGCTCGATGCCCATGCCGAACGCGAATCCCGAGTATTCGGTCGGGTCCAGCCCGCAGGCGGCCAGCACGTTGGGGTCGACCATGCCGCAGCCACCCCACTCCACCCAACCGGCACCGCCCCGGCGGTCCGGGAAGTACACGTCCATCTCCGCGCTCGGCTCGGTGAACGGGAAGAACGATGGACGGAGTCGGGTGCTGGAATCCGGTCCGAACATCGCCCGGGCGAAGTGGTCCAGGGTGCCCTTGAGGTGCGCCATGGTCAGGTGCCGGTCCACCGCGAGGCCCTCCACCTGGTGGAAGACGGGGGTGTGCGTGGCGTCCAGCGCGTCGTCCCGGAAGGTCCGGCCGGGGCAGATCACGTAGATCGGCGGCTCGGAGCGCAACATGCTGCGGATCTGCACCGGCGAGGTGTGCGTGCGCAGCACCAGCCCGGAGCCCCGACCCTCGGCGCCGTCCGGCCCCGCCACGTACAGGGTGTCCTGCATCTCGCGGGCGGGGTGGTCGGGCGGGAAGTTCAGCGCGTCGAAGTTCAGCCACTCGGCCTCGAGTTCCGGTCCCTCCGCGATGCCCCACCCCATCGCGGTGAAGATGTCCGCGATGCGGTCCATGACCGCCGAGATCGGATGTCGCCCACCGGACGGGTACCGGTCGGAGGGCAGCGTGACGTCGATCCGCTCCGTGGCCAGCGCAGCCGCGTCGCGCTCGGCCCGCAGCGCCGATTCCCGCTCCGCCAGCGCGGCATTGACCCGATTGCGGGCGGTGCCGACCAGCTTGCCGGCCGGGGCGCGCAGGGTCTTGTCCAGGCCGCCGATGGCCCGGTTGGCCAGCGCCAGTGGCGACCTGTCCCCGGCGTGTGCCCTGCGGGCGGCCACCAACTGGTCGAGGTCGGCGGCGGTCGCGATGGCCACTAGCGCGGCGTCGGTGGCCTCCGCCACCGCCGCTTCGTCGGACGGGTCGACCTCCGACGGTGCTGAGGATCTGGTCATGGGGCAGCCTTCCGGGCAACGGGGGAACAGGGCGTGAGTCTAGGCAAGCCCGCCCCGGGGCCGGTGGGGGGTGGCGGCGACGGTGGGATTCGTCGGCGACCGGTCAGCGGCACGGCCCGGGGACGGGCCCGGGAAATCGATGCTCGCGCGGCGGCCGGATCATGCGACCATCCTGCCACGGCCACATCCCGCGCCGCGCCCTACCCGCACGGGGATCGTCGGGCGGTGCTGTGCGGTGCGGTGCCGGCCGGTTCATGAGCGCTTCGCGCGGTGTGACCGGTAATGTCCAGGCGATGTCCACCCTGACCAGGCTGCTCCGATCCGCCGCCAGTTCGCTGGCGTCCGCGGCGACGACCGCGCTGACCCGCCGCGCCGCGCAGCGTCGTGGTGCCGCCGGCGGCGGGCGACGCCGTCACCGGCGGGGCCGGTGGCACACCGCCCCGGAGCAGGAGCCGTCGCCGGGTCAGAGCGGACCCGACGCCACCGTCGAGGTCCAGCCGGCCGCCATCGGGCCGGTGCGGATGACCTACAACCCGGACACCGACGGCGATCCCGATCCGGGCGAGATCGTCTGGACCTGGGTGCCGTTCGAGGAGAACGACGGTCGCGGCAAGGACCGACCGGTGCTGGTGGTCGCCGCCGAGCCGGGCGGCACGGTGCTGGCGGTGCAGTTGACCAGCAAGCACCACGACGGCGAGGCGGACTTCGTGTCCATCGGAGCCGGCGCCTGGGACGGCGAGCACCGGCCCTCGTGGGTGAACGTCGACCGGGTGATGCGGGTGCATGCCGGCGGGATGCGCCGGGAGGCGGCGGCACTGGACGCCGGCAACTACGGCCGCGTC
>JBIQML010000842.1:0-1863 GCA_044463405.1 Nakamurella lactea
GCGATGGCCTGCCAGCCGTCGGTGTTCCTGTTCGACGAGCCCTTGAGCAACCTGGACGCGCGGCTGCGGCTGGAGGCGCGCACGTTCCTGAAGAGGTTGCAGCGGGAACTGGCGGTGACGACGATCTTCGTCACCCACGACCAGGCGGAGGCGCTGGCCATGGCCGATCGGATGGCCGTGATGGAACTCGGCCGGATCCGCCAGGTGGGCACCCCGGCGGAGGTGTTCCACCGCCCCGCCAACACGTTCGTGGCCAACTTCATCGGGTCGGCCCCGATGAATCTGCTGCCGGGCACGGTGCACGGCGGGTCGGTCCGGGTGGCCGGCCGTGACCTGCCGATGCCGGACAGCGCACCGACGGTGCCGGACGGCACCGCGGTGATGCTCGGCGCCCGGCCGGAGTACGTGACGATCGAGGCGGACGGTCCGGGCACGCTGGCCGGCACGGTGTCCATCGTGGAGAACCTGGGCGCGTCGGCACTGGTGACGGTCGAGGTGCCGACCGACGGAGACGGTAGCACCGGTGACGGAAGCACCGGAAGCGGCGGCCGCACCGGCGGTGGCACCGGCGGCGGTGGCACCGGCAGCGGTGGCACCGGCGGCCCGGACGGCCCGCTGCTGGTGCAGGCCATGGTGGCCGAGGGCACCGAACCCGAGCCCGGACAGCGGGTCTCGGTGGTCTGCCAACACGATCGGTCCCTGCTGTACGACGAGCAGACCGGGAACCTGATGGATCGCGACTCCGTGGAGTCGCTCCGGTGACCGTCGCCCGGCACCGCGTCCACCTCACACCCGAGGACCGCGCCGCGACCACCTGGCGCTACCTGCCGTTCGACATCCCCACCGGCGGCGGCGGGTTCACCGCCACCATGTCCGTCTCCGACCCGTCGGCGATCATCGACCTCGGTTGCACCGCGCCGGACCGGTGGTGCGGATGGTCGGGTGGCGCGCGCCGCGAGTTCACCGTCACCGACGACGCCGCCACCCCGGGCTACCTGCCGGGCGTGCCCGCCGGTGAGTGGAGCGTGGTACTCGGCCTGCACCGGATCCCGTCCGCCGGCGTGGACGTGCAGGTGACGGTGTCACTGGACCCCTCCCCCGTCCCGCCGCCGGCTCCGGGCCCGGACCTGCCGGAACGGCCGCCCCGCCCGGACCTGCCGGTGGTGGACGGGATGCGCTTTCTGGCCTGCGACTTCCACTGCCACACCGTGCATTCCGACGGCGCCGACACGATCGATCAGGTGGCCGCGCTGGGCGTCGCGGCCGGGCTGGACGTGCTCGCCGTCACCGATCACAACACCACCAGCCACCACGCCCACCTGCTGAAGTCCGGCGGCCGGTACGGGATCACCCTGCTGCCCGGGCAGGAGGTCACCACCTGGCGGGGGCATGCCAACGCGTTCGGCGACATCGGCTGGATCGACTTCCGGGAGCCGGCCGACAGGTGGATCGCCGAGGCCGGGGACCGGGGCGGGCTGCTGTCGATCAACCATCCGCTGTCCGGGGATTGCGCCTGGCGGCAGCCACTGTCCGGCCGCCCTCTCCTGCTGGAGACCTGGCACTCCAGCTGGTTCGACCGGACGTGGGGGGCACCGCTGGCCTTCCACCGGGTGTTCGCGCCGGCGGCCGCTCCGATCGGTGGGGCGGACTACCACCGCGCAGGGTCCGATGCGTTGCCCGGCCGCCCCACCACATGGGTCCTCGCCGACGGCGGCGACGTGCTGGCAGGACTGCGTGCCGGCCGGACGGCGATCAGTGCGGGCCCGGGGGCGCCGCTGCTGCTGCGGGTCGGTGACGAGTTCCTGGCGCTGGGCGCGGACGGGTTAGTGCTGGCCCGCGAGGACGGGAGTCGCGTCGTGGTGC
>JBIQML010000843.1:0-1862 GCA_044463405.1 Nakamurella lactea
CGTGGCCAGCGCTCGCGGTTGTACCGCAAGGCCAAGGAGCAGTTGCTGCACTCGGCGACCTACAGCTACCGCGACCGCAAGGCACGCAAGGGCGACTTCCGGCGGTTGTGGATCCAGCGCATCAACGCTGCCGCGCGCTCGCACGATATGACGTACAACCGGCTGATCCAGGGCCTGAAGGCCGCCGGGGTGGACGTCGACCGCAGGATGCTGGCCGAGCTCGCCGTCTCCGATGAGGTGGCCTTCGCCGCACTGGTCGAGGTCGCCCGTCGTGCGGTCGAGTCGGCTGCTGGCGCATCGGCGGCCGACAAGGAGACCGCCGCCTGACCAGCGGTCCTGCGCGGCAGTCGGAGCCGGGTGAGCTGACCGACATTCGCTCGCCGCGGGTGAAGGCTGCCCGGCGGCTACTCAAGCGTTCGTTCCGAGCGCAGGACGAGGCGTTCCTCGTCGAAGGCGCGCAGGCGGTTCGCGAGGCGCTGCGGCACGGTGCGCGGGTACGGGAACTGTTCGTCACCGCTCCCGCGCGGGTGCGCCACACCGAGATCATCGAGCGGGCCGCGACGCTGGGGATTCCGGTGCGGCAGGCGAGCGGTCAGGTGCTCGCCGAGCTTTCCCAGACCGTGACACCGCAGGGCCTGGTCGCGGTGTGCGAGCCCGTCGACGTCCCACTCAAGGTCGCGATGAGCCGCAGTATGCGGCTGGCGGTGGTGCTCGCCGCCGTCCGCGACCCGGGAAACGCCGGCACGGTCGTGCGGACCGCGGACGCGGCCGGCGCGGACCTGGTCGCGTTCTCCGAGACCTGTGTCGACCCGTACAACGGAAAGTGTGTACGGGCCACCGCGGGCAGTCTGTTCCATCTGCCGTTGGTGCGCGGCGGCAGCGTCGATGCCTCGGTGCAGGCGATGCGCTCCGCCGGCCTGCAGGTGTTCGCTGCGGACGGCGCTGGCGAGGATGACCTGGACGAACTCGCTAAGTCGGGCCGGCTGGCTGCGCCGACAGCGTGGATCTTCGGTAACGAGGCGTGGGGTCTGCCCGCAGACGTCACTGCGGCGGCCGATCGTGTCGTCCGAGTCCCGATCCACGGCCTCGCAGAGAGCCTGAACCTAGCCGCCGCCGCGGCGGTCTGCCTGTACGCGTCGGCGCGCGCGCAGCGAGCCCCTAGCTGACGAAGTTGGCGGGTTTGGTTCGTGGGTCTGCCGTAGGTGCGCCGTGGCCCCCCGGCGCCTACTGCTAGCCGGTCCATTCCCGCGTAGGTAGGGTGTTTCCGGGCGAAATTTGACGATTAGTAATGCGGGGACGTGAGACGTGGGACGTTTCGTCGTAGTACGCGACAGCCCGGTTCCCGTTCAGCGCAACAACCCGGTTCCTGCGGAAGACGGCATCGAAGACCGCAGGGCCGTCTTCGATGCCCTTCCTGACGGCTTGCTGATCGCCGACGAGGGCGGCCGCGTCCTGCTGCTGAACGTGGCAGGTGCCCGCCTGTTACGCCGCAGTACCGACGACGTGCTCGGCCGGGACTATCGCGAGGTGCTGCCCGTCAACGATTCCGTCGGTCGTGACTGGTGGGCCTGCACGCGACCATACGGCGGCTTGGCGATCCGAACCGGGCAGCCGGAACGCCGGCTGATGTTGCCCGACGAGCGGGAGCTCTACGTGACGGCCAGCTACGTCCGTGACCGCCCGTGCGGGCCGGTGCGCCGCCTGGTGGTGAGCTTCCGCGCCGCCGCAGACCGGGAGCGTGCCGAGCGCGACCGTGCCGACCTGGTCTCCACCGTCGCCCACGAGTTGCGGTCACCGCTCACCAGCGTGAAGGGCTTCACGGCAACCTTGCTGAACAAGTGGGACCGGTTCACCGACGAGCA
>JBIQML010000844.1:0-1851 GCA_044463405.1 Nakamurella lactea
GTCGTCGTCACGACTCACTGTATTCCGGCACGGCCGGCGCCGGCTGTGAGCCGTGCCACCGCCGGCCTGCGCGACTGTCGATCGAGTGCGCGGGTCACTGCGTGCGTCGGGGAGGCGTCACCGTCGCAGCCCGACGTCAGTTGATGCAGGCCACGTTGGCGCCGTTGATGGCGTCGCTCGGCAGTGTGGTGGACATCGCCGACGTGCCGGCTGTGGTGGTCGGCGCGCTGCTGGTGACCGACGGCAGCTGTTCCTTCGGGATCACCGGCATGTCCGTGCCCACGACCACCAGCACGTGCCCGGCGGCGACCGCGTCGTCCGCCACCGCGGTACCCACCTTCAGCGTCTTGGCGACCAGGGCGGCCGCCGCCTCGCCGCCGGCCGGGTAGTGGATGGTGGTCTTGGCCTGCTGATTGTCGGGAGTGACGCCGGGATAGTCCGAGAGTTGTCCGCGCTGGAATCCGGCAGCCGCGACCACGGTGCCCGCCTGCGCCGCCATGCCCGGAGTCTCCGTGCCGTTCTGCACATCGACGATCACCGCGGACCGGTTCACCGATGTCTTCGCGGGCGCGGACGAGGACGACGCGACGCGGTCCGTCATCAGGTTAGCGAAGAAACCCTGCACCTCCGCGGTGTCGGACTTGAGCGCCGATTTGCCGTTGATCAGCGTGCTGCCGTGGGTCGGGATCGTGGTGAACGTGATGTTGCCGCTGGTCAGGTTCATCATTTGCTGCGCGAAGCTGAGCAGGTCGAACCCCTTGTCCAGCACCAACGACCGGTTGGCCGCGTCGATCAACTTGCTGAGCTTGCCGGGGCTGGTGAGCGTGCCGACGGAGAGGATCTTGTCCGCGGCGCTCGCGAGGAACGCCTGCTGGCGACGAACCCGGTCCAGGTCCTCGGCGGGCAGGCCATGCCGCTGCCGCACGAACGACAACGCGTCACTGCCGGAGACCTCGAAGTGCCCGGCCGGGAAATCGGCGCCCGACTGCCGGTCCTTGACCGGTTTCAGCAGGCAGACCGGCACGCCGCCGATGGCGTCGGACAGCAGGTAGAAACCGATCAGGTTGACCTCGGCGTAGTGGTCGATCTTGATACCGGTGAATTGCTGCAGCACCTTGATGAGCATGATGCGTCCGGCCTCGGCGGACCGACGCTGCAACTCCGCCTGATCCGAGACCCCTTGGGAGACCAGGTATTCGCGCTCATACGTCATGGCCGAGCCGTAGAACGAGTTGACCTTGTTGGCCTTGTACGGGCCCTCCGTGCCGTCCGAATAGGGGCCCACCACGCCGGCGGCCTGCACCACGTCGTCGCCGATCCAGGTGTCGCGGGGGATGGAGATCGCGGTGGCCTTGGCGCCGTTGCTGGGCACGTGCACGATCATCAGCGTGTCGGTGGAGACGCCGCCGCCGTCGAGTTGGGTGCTGACCGCCTTCAGCTCTTCGGGCGTAAGGGGGTTGCCTTCGGCGTCCGTTCGGGCATCGGATCCGACGATGAGGATGTTCAGGCCTGCGGTCGCGGGGACGGCGATGACGTTGCCGTGGGCGTCGGTGGTTTGGGTGACCACGCCCACGGAGCCGGCCTGATCCGTGGCATTCGACGCATTGTGCGGGGTGCCACCGACAGCCGCCCAGGCCAATCCCGAGCTGACCAGGAGGGCGAGCGAGACCAGGGCGGCGACGATGCGACCGAACACCACACGGCCCGACGAGCGGCCCTGCCCGTCCGGGTCGTCCGGGCCGCCGCCGTGCCGCGGCCCGTGCGGGGGTGGGGCCGGTGGCAGCCCGCCGCCGTACCCCGGGCGCCCGTAGGGCGGGACCGCGTCATGGCCGTACGGTGCGGCCGGCTGGT
>JBIQML010000845.1:0-1844 GCA_044463405.1 Nakamurella lactea
CCGCGGGCCACTCGCCCGCGCCCACCCGGTCGATCTCGCCCTTGATGGCGATCATGGCGTCGCAGAACCGGTCGATCTCGGCGAGATCCTCGCTCTCGGTGGGCTCGACCATCAACGTTCCGGCCACCGGGAACGACATGGTCGGCGCGTGGAACCCGTAGTCCGCCAGCCGCTTTGCCACGTCGTCGACGGTGACGCCGGTGGCCTTGGTGATGCCGCGCAGGTCCAGGATGCACTCGTGCGCGACGTGTCCGGACTCGCCGACGTACAGCACCGGGTAGTGCTCGTCCAGCCGCCGGGCGATGTAGTTGGCCGCGGCCACCGCGGTCAGCGTGGCGCGGCGTAGCCCGTCGGCGCCCATCATGGCGATGTACGCCCAGGAGATCGGCAGGATGCCCGCGGACCCCCAGGGCGCCGCCGCGACCGCGCCCACTCCCCCGTCCTCGGGGGCGGTCACGCGCAGGTCGACCAGCGGGTGACCGGGCAGGAACGGCGCCAGGTGCTCGCGCACCGCCACCGGGCCCACGCCCGGACCACCACCCCCGTGCGGGATGCAGAACGTCTTGTGCAGGTTCAGGTGTGACACGTCGCCGCCGAACTCGCCCGGCCTGGCCAGGCCGACCAGGGCGTTGAGGTTCGCCCCGTCCACGTACACCTGCCCGCCGGCGGCGTGCACCGCGTCGGCGATCTCGGTGATGGTCTCCTCGTACACGCCGTGCGTGGACGGGTAGGTCACCATGATCGCGGCGAGATCGTCGGCGTGCGCCGCGATCTTGGCGTGCAGGTCGGCCAGGTCGATGTTGCCGGCCGACCGGCCGGATCCGGAACCCACGACCGTGCCTACGACGACCACCTTCATCCCGGCCATCACCGCCGAGGCGGCGTTGGTGCCGTGCGCCGACGCGGGGATCAGGCACACGTCGCGGTGCTGCTGGCCGCGGGAGCGGTGGTAGGCCCGGATCGCCAGCAGCCCGGACAGCTCCCCCTGCGAGCCGGCGTTCGGTTGCAGGGAAACCCTTGCGTAGCCGGTGATCTCGGCCAGCCAGTCTTCCAGCTGCCCGATCAGCTCCAGGTAGCCCACGGCGTCCTCGGCGGGCGCGAACGGGTGCATGTTCGCGAACTCCGGCCAGGTGATGGACTCCATCTCGGCGGTGGCGTTCAGCTTCATGGTGCACGAGCCCAACGGGATCATGGAGCGGTCCAGCGCCAGGTCGGAGTCGGCCAGCCGGCGCAGGTACCGCAGCATGGCGGTCTCGCTGCGGTGGGTGTGGAACACCGGGTGGGTCAGGAACGGTGACGTGCGCCGCAGGGATTCCGCCAGATCCGCGGAGACCGTCGACTCCCGCCCGGGCACGCCGAACGCCTCCAGCACGGCCGCCTGCTGCTCGCGGGTGGTCGCCTCGGACACCGACACCTGGACGTGGTCGTCGCCGTCCCGCCACAGGTTGATGCCGCGTTCCCGGGCAGCGGCGACGATCTGGGCCGCCCGTCCGGGCACCCGCACGCGGACGGTGTCGAAGAACGCCGCGTGCTCGACCTCGACGCCGCCCGCTCGCAGCGCGCCGGCCAGGTAGTGCGCCCCGCCGTAGACGTGCTGGGCGATCGCGGTCAACCCGTCCGGACCGTGGTACACCGCGTACATGGAGGCCATCACGGCCAGCAGCACCTGCGCCGTGCAGATGTTCGACGTGGCCCGTTCCCGGCGGATGTGCTGCTCGCGGGTCTGCAGCGCCAGCCGGTAGGCGGGGTTGCCCGCCGAGTCGTGGGAGACCCCGACCAGCCGGCCCGGCAGCTGGCGCTGCAGTTCCGAGCGGACGGCGATGAACCCGGCGTGCGGGCCGCCG
>JBIQML010000846.1:0-1839 GCA_044463405.1 Nakamurella lactea
GCCCACGGCGGTGACGGAGCCCGGCAGGCAAGGCGCACGGCGGTGACGGAGCCCGGCAGGCAAGGCGCACGGCGGTGACGGAGCCGGGCAGACGGTGCCCACGGCGGTGACGGAGTGCTCGTGTGCGGCCGGACCGCGGTGACGGGCTCCGGACCGCGGTCCCGCCGTGGATCGACGTGACGGAGTCGTGGTGCGCGTCCGACGGCCCCGTCGTGGTAGTCTCGATCGATCGCTCAAATAGATCGCTCGCATCCGGAGGGCGCCATGGCAACATCCGGTCCGCGCCGTGGCAGCGCGGCCGACCCCGGCGACAGGTCGACGCAGACCAGGGCCGCCCTGATCACCGGCGCCATCGAGGCGCTGCGCGAGGTGGGCTTCGCGGGCGCGAGCGCGCGAGAGATCGCCCGTCGCGCCGGATGCGCCCAGGCGCTGGTCTTCTACCACTTCGGCTCGGTCGCCGACCTGCTGCTGGCGGCGCTGGACGAGGTCAGCCAGAGCCGGTTGGCCCGCTACTCACCGCTCGTCGGCAGCGCGTCATCGCTGACCGGTCTCATCGACTCGGCACGCACCATCTTCGGGGAGGATCTCGACGCCGGGCACGTCACCGTTCTGGTGGAGATGATCGCCGGCGCCCGCGCCGTGCCCGGTCTCGGCGAGCAGGTCGCCCACCGCCTCGAGCCGTGGCGGGAGTTCGCCGCGACGGCGGTCCGTTCCGTCACCGATCGGTCCCCGATGGCCGCGCTGCTGCCGGCCGACGAGATCGCGCACGCGCTGGTGGCCGGCCTGCTGGGACTGGAACTGCTGGCGAACCTGGACGGGGACCGCGCCGCGGCGCCGGCCATGTTCGACCGAGCACGGGCCGTCGCCGCCCTGCTCGACGCGACGGCATCGGCCGGACGCGCACCGGGGACCGACCCGGTGCGGGCACCGCAATGACCGGCAGGCCCGACGGGTTGGACATCGTCACCGGTGCGTTCAGCTACTCCGGTGCCGCCATCGCCGCCCGCTTGCACAGCACCGGCCGACAGGTCCGCACGCTGACCGGCCATCCCGATCGCGCGCCGGCCGGCACCGACATCGAGGCCCGGCCCCTGGATTTCGGCGATCCTGCCGGCCTTGCCCGATCGATGCGCGGCGCGCACACGCTGTACAACACCTACTGGATCCGGTTCGCGAAGGGCCGGGTCGACCACGACGCCGCGGTGGCCAACAGCCGGGTCCTGTTCCGCGCTGCGGCCGAGGCGGGCGTCCGACGCATCGTGCACGTGTCGATCACGCACCCGTCGGTCGACTCGCCCTATCCGTACTTCCGGGGCAAGGCCAGGGTCGAGGAGTTCCTCGCCGAGCTCGACGTACCGCACGCCATCGTCCGGCCGGCGATCCTGTTCGGCGGTCACGGCGTCCTGATCAACAACATCGCCTGGCTGCTGCGGCACCTGCCGGTGTTCGCGATCGGCGGTCGCGGCGACTACCGGATCCGCGGGATTCACATCGACGACCTCGCCCGACTGTGCGTCGAACTCGGCTCACGCTCCGACACCGTGACCGTGGACGCCATCGGCCCGGAGAGCCTGCGCTTCCGGGACCTGGTCGGGGCGATCCGGAGCGCGGTCGGGAGCCGGTCCGTGGTGCTTCCGGTGCCGGGACCGGTGCTGGTCGCGCTGTCCCGTGGTGTGGGCGCGCTGCTGCGCGATGAACTGCTCACGGCGGACGAGTATCGCGCGATGGCCGACGGTCTGGCCGACTCGGACGCGCCGGCCACCGGCACCATCGCGCTCACCGACTGGATCACCGAGCACCGGGACGAGATCGGCCGGCGCTATGCCAACGAGATCGACC
>JBIQML010000847.1:0-1832 GCA_044463405.1 Nakamurella lactea
GCCTGACCGGTGATGATCTGGGCGTCGAGCCGAAGGACGTCGGCGACGAGGTGTACAGCGACATCCGCCTGGTTCGCCGCGACTTCGACGACTGCCGGCTTGTAGCCGATCCGGCGCACGTCGAGCATGACCGGACCTTCGTTCACGCGAACCATGAACTTTCCATCGGCATCGGTCATTGTCCCGGTGGTGGTTCCCCGCACCTGGATCTGCGCCGAAGCGATGGGCTGACCGGACGCGGCGTCATCCACCGTGCCCTGAATCTGTCGCTGGGTTCCCTGGGCCACGGCGGCACTCGCCGTCATGCAGCCGAACAGGGCGACCCACGCAAGAACTTTGAACGTTCGCACGTCGCCTCCTTCCAACGAGTAGAGTTGTCGCGGCCCACGCCTGCCGTTTCCCGTGCGCCGGTGCAGGTCGCTCGGCGGCGAGGATACTGGGTGGTCCACAATGTGTCAATGATGCGTCAGGCGTCCCAAACCCGATTCTGTGTACAATGATGGGTCTGCTACAGACCGACGGCGGGTCACATATTCACTGCGTCTAGCGCTGTCGAAGCGCCGCACGATCTATCGATCGAGCGCGAGGTGAACGGACTGGCGACTTGTCGGGAGGCTGTATCGGAGGGAGGTACCTGCTAACGCATCGGTGAGCGCAACCAGCACTCGAGCTGGCTGCGCAAGTTGCGGAAGATAGTCAGGAACGCAGCCGGGAAGGTAGTCCCCTGCCAGGCTGATCCTTTGGTGCGCCCGGCCGCCGCGGTCGAACGGCCCCCTCCCCCTCCCCCTCCCGCGCCGCGCCGCCCCGCCGCCCGGCACCGCGCGAGCTCCACAGCGCGGAACCGCCGGCCTCTCCGGGCCGTACTACCCGGGAGCAGGCGCGTCGTATCGGCCAGGTCGCTGGCGACGAGCCAACACTTCTATTCACTCCTGACTTCCATGCCACGCGCAGCCTGTATCCCACTATCGGCGATTCTATTCGCACTCCCATCCGCGCTCTTCGCGCAGGAGCGTCCGGGGATCCGGCCCGTCGAGCCGCCCAGCCGCAACACCATCGGCATCCACGGCGACATGCTGATTCCCGTGGGCGAGTTCGACACTTACATAGGTAACGGCTACGGCTTCGACGCCTACTACCTTCGCGACCTCGATCCGAGCGGCGCGGTGCAGCTTCGCGTCCAGGGCGGCTTCATGCGCTACGGCCACGAGACCGAACGCGCCTGCCTCGTGAACTGCCGCATCAACGTCGACATAAACACGTCCAACGACATAGTGGTATTCGGCATCGGCCCGCAGTTCCGGATCCCGCGCGGCCCGATCCGTCCGTACGCCACGGCCACCGCCGGCGTCGCATACTTCTTTACGCACTCGTCGCTGGAGGGGACGAACGACAACGACGACTTCGCCGACACCCGCAACTTCGACGACGCCGTCTTCTCCTGGACCGTGGGCGGCGGCTTCCAGATCCCCCTCCGCCAAGGCCCCAAGCCCATCTCCATCGACCTCGGCGTCAACTACCACGGCAACGGCGACGTCTCGTATCTGAGGAAGGGAAGCATCACCGACCACCCCGATGGCTCCATCACCATCAACCCCATCCGCAGCGAAGCGAATTTCCTGTCGGTGAAGTTGGGGGTGGCGTTCGGCTTCTGACCTGCCAGGCGGCAGAGAGCGGGGAGCAGAAAGCAGTTCCTGCTGTCTGCTTTCTGCTTCCTGCTTTCTTTCAATTATGGCCCATGTTCAAAACCATGTGGACAATGTTCATAACTTTTGACCGGAGGCCATAACCTCGGCGGAGCGCTCATAATAGGCGCCGCGCTTTTCGCCGCGGAC
>JBIQML010000848.1:0-1829 GCA_044463405.1 Nakamurella lactea
GTGACGATCCAGAACAGCATGATGGCCAGGGCCGTTCCGGCGGTGACGGCGATCTTGCGGGGCTCGGTGCCCTTGTAGGCCCCGGCGACACGGACGCTGAGCACGCCGGCGTCGTAGCTGGCGCTCAGTGCGTCCGCCGTCACGTGCTCCGGCAGGCTGAAGGAGCGGCGGAAGCTGCCGTAGCGCATCTCACGCAGGTAGCGTCCGGAACCCTTCTCCTCCCGCTCGTCCCGGCGCTCGCCCCGCACCACCAGCTGGCCGCGGTCCAGCTCGACCGTCACGTCCTTGTCCAGCTCCAGGCCCGGCAGCTCCAGGCGCACGACGGCGTCGTCGCCGTCGCGAACCACCTCGGCGGCCGGGGTGAAGCCGGTGCTGGCCAACGCCGGGCGGGTCGGGAACGCCCGACGAATCACCGCGTCGAACTCGGCGAACGGGTCGCGCCGGCTCATCAGCATCGATGCCATGCAGATCACTCCTTGTGAGTCTTGATGCGGCCCGGTCCACCCGAGCCCGTCGCCTTGTATAACTTGAGTCGACCCGGCTCAATTCCCACGATGTGATCGCTGTGAGCGAACAGGCCTGGCCCGCCCGTGCGGTCACACGCGGGACCGGCGCGGGTGCCAGCCGGCGGCCAGCGCGGAACGGCGGGCCCGCAACGCAATGGAGTCACGCAGACAGGCGCCCTGCGTCCGACCGGATGTCCGATTTCGCGTTCCCGCGGGAACGTGAAATCGGACAGGCGGTCCCGAATGCCCACCAGTTCGTGCCATCGCCGGTCGGCGTCACCGCCGAAACGCGGTCGTGTTCCGTCCGGATAGGGCCCTACTGTGTCCCTCACCGCGGGATGGCGCGGCCGACTCGAAGGAGGCTCCGGACCATGACGCTCGCCACCGATACCGTCACCGGCTGGCTGCTGGACGCCGACCCGGCGATCCGCTGGCAGGTGATGCGCGACCTCGCCGGCGCGCCCGCCGAGCAGGTGGCCGAAGAGCGCGCCCGGGTGGCGCGGACCGGTTGGGGCCGCAGGCTGCTGGACCTGCAGTCCGACGGCCAGTGGGCCCGCGGCGCGTGCTTCCCCGGCGAGGGCTGGACGGCGCCGCAGCCGATCGCCGGGAACCCGCACGGCCAGCCATGGACGGCAACCCTGCCCACCCTGCGGCTGCTGCGCGAGATGGGCATCGACCCCGCCGATCAGGATGTGCAGGCCGCCGTCGAGGGCGTCGCCGAGCACTGCCACTGGGAGTACGCCGGCGAGCCGTTCTTCGACGGTGAGGTGGAGCCGTGCATCAACGGCGGCACGGTCGCGATCGGCGCCTACTTCGGCCACGGCCTGGCCGACGGCGGTGACGGGAGCGTCGACGGCATCGTCACCCGGCTGCTGGGCGAGCAGCTCGACGACGGCGGGTGGAACTGCGAGGCCGAGAACGGCTCGACCAGGTCGTCCTTCCATACCACGATGTGCGTGCTGGACGGGCTGGCCGAGTACGAACGGGCTGGCGGAGCGATAGCGGTGACGCGGTCCCGGCGGCGCGGCGAGGAATACCTGCTGTCGCGCAGGCTGTTCCGCCGGGCCAGCACCGGGGACGTGGTCGACCAGGATTTCCTGCAGTTCTCCTTCCCGACGCAGTGGCACTACGACCTGCTGCGCGGTCTGGACTACTTCCGGTCCGTTCCGGCGGGCCCGGACCCGCGACTGGCGGAGGCCGTCGAATGCGTCCGCAGCAAGCGGCAGCCCGACGGGCGCTGGCTGCTGGAGAACACCCATCCCGGCCTGGTGCACTTCGAGATGGAGGACGGTGACGGGCAACCCAGCCGCTGGAACACGCTGC
>JBIQML010000849.1:0-1825 GCA_044463405.1 Nakamurella lactea
GTCGACTGGTCGGTGCCGTCGGTGCCCGTCACCGTTGGACCGGCGCTCCCGGACGCCGCGGACGCCGCGGCGATGGTCAACAGCGGCGCCGGATGCTCGGGCTCGTCACCGCCCGCCGTCCTCGACTGGTTCCACCGCACCACCGATCCGTCGCTGTAGGTCTGGTCGGCGGGGAACTCCATCGACGGCACATCCGGTACTGGGCCGACCGAGATCGGGAACTCCATGAACTCCCCGGGTTTGACGCCCACACCGTCGTCGGCGGTCCAGGTGATCGACGTCACCGCCTCGGTCAGGTCGAACCTTCCTTCGGTCACGGGCGGGTTCAGCGGCGTCGTGGTGACCTTCGCCGTCCAGCCGGGGATCTGCATCACCGAGACGCTCGGAAACGGGTGGTCCTCGGGCAGCGTCACCTGCAGCGACACGGTGCTGGCGGTGTCGGACTCGGTCGGCACCCGGAAGGTCAGCTTGGCGTACGAGCCGGCGGTGACGGAGCCCGGGTTGACGGTGACGTGCGCGGCGGCAACGCCCGCGCCCCACACCAGCAGCGTCGTGCTGATCAGCACGACCAGGCCGGTCCGGATCGGTCGGTGTCGCGGGCGCGACGCTGATGGCACAGTCATGGGACCGACCATAGCGGCGGCGCGGCCGACGCCCTCCGGCGGGCGAATCCGCCCGTGCCCGCAGGGATTTTCGGCCGTCGTCGACGATGCTCGCCGCTGGTCGACGCCGGTGGGCGCGTACGCCCGCGCGGTCCGGCGTCAGGCCGCCGACGATCCGATCAGGTGCGTCATCAGGTCCGCGCTGATCTGGTCCAGCTCCCGGTTGACGGCCCTCAGCACCCTGGCCCGACCGGCGCGCGGCATGCTGGCCGAGGCCTGCACGGCCGTGGTCAGGTCGCCCAGCCGGGCACGGGACACCTCGGCGAACCGGGTGACCTGCAACTCGTTGTTCTTGCGACGCGACAGCTCGTCGATGGAGTGGGTCAGTCCGCTGATGCGCGCGCCGGTCGGACCGGTGGGCCCGCGGAAGGCGGCCACGTCCGCGGGGCTGACGCCCAGCCGGTGGGCCCGCTGCTGGTCCAGGAAACTCCTGGTGCTGACCGCGGCCTTGATGGCGTACGGCGCCAGCGCGGGAGCCAGCACCTTGCCCACGGACAGCGCCCGCTTGGCGGTCTTCGGGTCGGTCAGCCGGTCTACCAGCCGTGCCGGACCGGTGGCCGCCTTGGCGGCGGCCTCCGCTGCTGCCTGCGATGCCTTGGTGGACGCCTTGGACTCGGCGCGACGCAGCTTGCTGTCCGCCTTGGCGGACTTGCGGTCCAGGGCCGCGGCCTTGTCGGCCGCCTTCGACTCGGCCTTGGCGGCCTTCGCCGCGGCCTTGCCCTCGGCCTTGGCGAGCCGGGTCGCCGCCTTCTCGGCGTCCTTCGAGCTGTGACCGACCATCGCCTGCTTCCCTCTCCTGGTCACCGGCGGGTGCCGGCTCGGGTGCGCCTCTCAGCCTAGAGCGAGCGTCGCCGGGATGCAGGACCCCGCCCCTCGACCCGACCGGCAGCGGCCGTCGACGGGGGCCGGCCCTACGCTGGGGCGGTGACAGCGCCGCCCCCAGCTCCCGGAGCCGGGCCGTCGGGCGCGGGGCCGGTGCGCGCAGGGTCCGGGGGAACGGGTCCGGTGCGCCTGGGGCCGCCGGCCGCGGGGCGCTGCCGGCGGCGGATCCACCTGGATCACGATCCGGCGGCCGATCGTGCCCGGCGCAAGCCGCCGGATCCCGGCCTGACGCTGCGGCTGTCCGATCTGGCGGCGCACCGCGAACGCGTTCGGGAGGCGCT
>JBIQML010000850.1:0-1817 GCA_044463405.1 Nakamurella lactea
TGCTGCAACCCGGCGTTGCCGGTGCCGAAGTCGTCCAGGCTGATCTTGACCCCGGCCTCCGCCAGCCGGGCGACGGTGTCCTCGGCCAGCTCGTTGTCGGCGGCGATGGCCGTCTCGGTCAGCTCCAAGGTGAGGTCCCGGGGGCTGGCCGCAGCCGCGGCAAGCAGGTTCACCACATCGCCGGCGAACCCGTGCGCCTCCATGTTGTGCGCCGAGACGTTGACGGCAACCGGCCAGTCGACACCGCGCATCCGCCACTCACGCTGGTCGGCGAGCGCCCGCCGGATCACCCACTTGGTCAGCGGGTGGATCAGCATGGAACTCTCCGCGACCGGGATGAACTCGCCGGGCGGCACCATGCCCCGGACCGGATGGTTCCAGCGCACCAGCGCCTCGACCTCGCAGACACGGCCGGTCGCCAGATCGACCTTCGGCTGATAGTGCAGCTCCAGCTCGTCGCCGGCGATCGCCCGCTCCAGCTCGGTCCGGATGAGGTGCCAGTTCGACGGCGCCGTCGCCATCTCCGGCTGCCACATCACGATGCGGTCGCTGCCGCGCTTGCCGTGGTACATGGCCGTGTCGGCGTTGTGCAGCAGCGTGGTGAGGTCCGTGCCGTACCGGGGATAGAACACCACGCCGAAGCTCGCCTCGACGGTGAGCGTGAAGTCGCCGATGTGGATGGGCTCGCCGAGACGCGCCTGCACCTGACGCAGCACCCGGAACGCCTTGTCCTCGGTATCGACCTGGGGCAGCAGCATGCCGAACTCGTCGCCGCCCAACCGCGCCACCACGTCTTCCGCGCGCAGTTGGTCGGACAGTCGCTGGGCCACGATGCGCAGCAGTTCGTCACCGGCATTGTGGCCGATGGTGTCGTTGACCTCTTTGAACCGGTCGAGGTCGACGAGCACGATCGCGCCGCGGGAGCCCTCGTCGACGGCCTGCAACGCGTCGGTCACCTTGTGCTGGTACCAGCTGCGGTTGGGCAACCCGGTGAGCGAATCGTGCCGGGCATGATGCGTCTGCTCTGCCGCGTAGCCGCGCAGGCGCCGCGTGGTGGTCCAGGACACCAGACCCAGCACCAGGTACAGCACTGCGAGCCCGCCCGCCAGATAGAACTCGGTCTGCCGCTGCTGCGCACGGATCACCGCCGCGATGGGCTCGTACGGCAGGTAGATCTGCAGCACGCCGGTCGCCTGCCCGGTGACGTTGGGAACCATCTGCTGCAAGACGCGGATCACCCGCTCGCCCGATCCGGCCGGCGCGTCGACGATCGCGGCGGGGACCTCGCCGCTGAGGGCCTGCTGGAACTCCGGCGAGTCCGCCGGCAGCGGATCGGTGCTGGCGCCGTTGTCCGCGAACACCACCGTGCCGTCGAAGGCGCGCAGCCGGATCGCGTTCAGGGAGCCCGAATACACGGCCAGATCGGTCGCCGCCCACAGGCCTTCCAACTCGACGGCCGTCAATCCGTCGGACAGCGGCCGGGTGTCCAGAGCCGGCGAGATGGCCATCTGCATGATCACGTCCGCCTGGGCCCGGGCCTGGGCGAGCGCCCGTTCGGTGCCGGACTGCTGATCGCGCCACACCAGCACGGCGCCGAGCATCGCGATCGGGATGAGGCTGACGATGACGTAGATGAAGAACAGCCGAGGGCCGCCGTGCGCCACCCACCGCCGCGTTGTCATTTGCCCATTATCGGCAGGTGACGAGTGGATCTTGAGCAGCGCCGCACCGGCGCACGGAAACGCCTCGAGGGTGGAAATACCGGTGGCCAGGGCCGGGATCGAACCGGCGACCTTTCACTTTTCAGGCGAACGCTC
>JBIQML010000851.1:0-1813 GCA_044463405.1 Nakamurella lactea
TCGGCGCACGTGTTGGACCTGCGCAGCCTGGTGCCACTGGACGTCGGCGGGCTGGTCGCCGCCGTCGAGCGAACCGGACGGGTGCTGGTGGCGCACGAGGCTCCGCTGACGGCCGGGTTCGGGGCGGAGGTGGTGGCCACCATCACCGAGGAGGCGTTCTACTCGCTGGACGCCCCGGTGCGCCGGGTGACGGCGCCGGACACCCCGTACCCGCTGTCCGGCGTGGAGGACTTCTACGTGCCCGGCGTCGACCGGCTGGTCGTCGCGGCCACCGACCTGGTGCGGACGGTGGCGTGATGACGGTGCGGTTCACGCTGCCGGACCTGGGCGAGGGCCTGGTCGACGCCGAGATCATCTCGTGGCTGGTCGATGTCGGTGATCAGGTGTCGTCGGACCAGCCGATCGTGGAGGTGGAGACCGCCAAGGCGACGGTGCAGATCCCCTCCCCCGCATCGGGCACCGTGCTGCGGTTGGGCGGCGCCGCCGGCGAGGTCCTCCCGGTCGGCGCGCTCCTGGTCGAGCTGTCCGGTGACGAGGAGACCGGCGTCGCACGCTCGCAGACCGCGGCCGCGGACCGGCCGCGGGCGGACTCGGCGACGGCCCGCGACTCCGCCGCGGCGGCCGATCCCGCTGCCCCGGAGGCGCCGCGCCGCCGGGTGCTCGCGTCGCCATCCACGCGGGCCCGAGCGACGGCCTTGGGGTTGGACCTCAGCACCGTCGTCGGCACCGGCCCCGGCGGCCGCGTCACCCGTGAAGACGTCGAAGGTGCCGCCCGGCAGCCGAAGCCGTCGTCAGCCGCCGTGGCGCGACCCGAGGGCGAGCATCACCCACCCCGCCCGAGCGGGCCGGTGATGTCGTCGCCCCCCATCGGTGATGGCGATCGCGAGGTGCCGTTGCGCGGCATCCGCCGGGAGATCGCCCGCACCATGACCGCCTCCTGGCAGCAGATCCCGCACGTCACCGAGTTCTGCGAGATCGACGCCACCCAGCTGGTGCGCGCGCACCGGGCGCTGCGCGACCGCTGGCCCGCGGATCGGCCGCGGCCGACCCTGCTGCCGATCCTGGCGATGGCCTGCGTCGCGGCGCTGCGACGGCATCCGGTGCTCAATGCCAGTCTCGATCTGCCGAACGAGACGATCCGCTACCACGGCGCCGTGCACGTGGGCATCGCCACCGCGAGCCCGGACGGCCTGACCGTTCCGGTGGTGCGCGACGCCGACCGCCTGGGGCTGGCGGACCTGACCGCCGGGATCGCAGCGGCGGTGGACGCCGCGCGCGCCCACCGCGCCGGTCCGGAACAGCTGACCGGCGGCACCTTCACGCTGACCAACTTCGGCAGCTACGGCACCTGGCTCGGTACCCCGGTGATCAACCCGCCGCAGGCGGCCATCGCCGGGTTCGGCCGAATCCGGGACGCGGTGGTGGCAGTGGACGGCCAGCCCGTGGTGCGACCCACCCTGCCGATGGCGGTCTCGGCCGATCATCGGCTGATCGACGGCAATGTGCTGGGCGCCTTCGTCGCCGAGATCGCTGCACTGCTCACCGATCCCGTGCTGCTGTTCGCCTCGGCGGGCTGAGCCGTGGTCGTCGGTGAGATCCCGGAGGCCGCCGACCTGCTGGTGGTCGGCGGCGGCCCCGCCGGGTACGTCGGCGCGATCCGGGCGGCGCAGCTGGGCCGGTCGGTGTTGCTGGTCGACCGTCGCGGGGACGCCGGGATGGGCGGGGACTGCCTGCAGCAGGCCTGCATCCCCAGCAAGGCGCTGATCGAGATCGCCGACGCGGCGCACCGGGTCGGCGAGCTGGGCTCCGCCGG
>JBIQML010000852.1:0-1805 GCA_044463405.1 Nakamurella lactea
CCAGCAGCGCCGTCCGCAGCGGCCGGCGCTGGGCGACCACCAGCACCCCCATGGTGGCCGGCGGGGTCACCGCCGGCGACAGGCCAGCCATGATCACCAGCAGCACGGCCGGCACGTTCGGGCGCCGCAGTAGCCACGGCAACATGGCGAGCGACGCGCCGGCGCACAGGAAGTCGACCGTGCGCAGCGCCACCGACGCCTCGAGCTGCGAGAACAGGGTGAGCCCGACCAGCACGCCCATCGCGAGCACGGCCACGCCCGACACCCACCACGGTGGTCGGCCCCTCCTCATGTCGCCGCACGGTACCGGTGCCGCCGCCGCCTGCCCAGCGACCAAAGTCGGGGGTTGCCCGGCCGTCGGAAGCACCCGGTCGACCCGCCGGACCGATGCGCGGGCCCCGTGCCGCCCGCGACCCTGTCGGCATGAGCTCGCAGAATCCCGTTCCGGTCACCGGCAGGCAACTGCTCCGCGACGTGGTGGCGCCGTTCGCGCTGTACTACCTGCTGCACGCGTGCGGCGTCTCCGACGTGCTCGCGCTGACGGTGGGCGCCGCCGTCAGCCTCGCCACCGCCGGCGTCGAGATGCTGCGCCGGCGCCGGATCGAGGCGTTCGGCGCGATCACCGTGCTCGCCCTGGTGGCCGGCCTGCTGGTGGCGCTGATCAGCGGGGACGCGCGGGAGTTGCTGATCCGCAACGCCTGGATCAGCGCGCCGTTCGCGGTGATCACGCTGGCCAGCCTGCGGTCGGCCCGCCCGCTGACCTACCTGGCGACCTGGATGCTGCTGGGCCGCCGGCGCCTCGTGATGGAGCGGCTGTGGCGCACCGAGCCCCGATTCCGGGCGGCCTGGCGGAACATCACGATCATGTGGGGCATCCTGATGCTGGTCGACGCCGCCGCCCGGGTGGTGGTCGCCTACCGGCTGCCGGTGCCGCAGGTTCCCGCCGCCGACGCGGCGATCACGGTGGCCACCATGCTCGCGTTGCAGGTCCCCACCCACCTGTTCCTGGCGCGGTCGGGCTGCTGGACGGACCTGTTCGGGCACGGTGCGCGCCGGGCGCCGGAGCGCGCTCTGGCAGAGTGAGCGCCATGGCAGAGCAAGTCCCGCCCGCGGGCGGTGCGAGTGACGTGGCCACCGGTCTGATCGACTACCTGGCGGCGTCCCCGTCACCGTTCCACGCCTGCGCGAGTTCGGCGCGGCTGCTGGAGTCGGCGGGCTTCACGGCGGTGACGGAGACCGCGGCGTTCGGCCCGGATCCAGGTCGGTACTACCTGATCCGGGGCGGATCCCTGGTGGCATGGTCCTCCGAGCGCGCCGATGGGCCGGCCACCCCGATGCGGGTGGTGGGGGCGCACACCGACAGTCCCAACCTGCGCATCAAGCCCCAGCCCGACGTGACCCGCGCCGGATGGCGGCAACTGGGGGTGGAGGTCTACGGCGGCCCGTTGCTGAACTCCTGGCTGGACCGCGATCTCGGGCTGTCCGGCCGGGTCTCGGTGCGGGCCGGAGCGGTCGGCGAGACAGACCGTCGCGCAGCCGGTGTCGACCCCGACGGCGTCGCGACGCTGCTGCTGCAGGTGGACGAGCCGGTGCTGCGGGTGCCACAGCTGGCCATCCACTTCGACCGGTCGGCGAACGCCGAGGGCGTGAAGCTCAACCCCCAGCAACACCTGGCGCCGATCTGGGGACTGGACTCCGCCGCGACCGGGCCCGCGGCGTTCCGCTCCTACCTGGCCGAGCTGCTGTCGGTGCGGGCCACCGACGTGCTCGGCTGGGACCTGATGACGCACGACGTGCAGCCGCCG
>JBIQML010000853.1:0-1798 GCA_044463405.1 Nakamurella lactea
CGGCGGCAGCGCGCTGCTGGCGTTGCTCGGCCTGCCCGTGACGGTGCGCGACCTGGACATCGAGATCGATCCGGGAAACCGCACGATCGTCGCCGATCTTGTCCTGACGCAAGCGTTCTCGGCGGTCGACCCGTTCGCTGAGCGAGGCGCGCTGCTGCGCACCGCGCGGGGCGAGCTGGGCGGGAGCTGGATGCTGCGCGGCAGCATCGACGGGGTCCCGGTGGAGATCTTCGAGCACTACGGCATCCGATCCGGCTCCGGCTGGGATGCGCTGCCGCTGCGGGTGACGACCGCCGCCACGCTGGGCGGTGACCGCATCCCGCTGGCCGAGACGGCCTTCTGGTGGGCCCTGTACACCCGGCTGGATCCCGCCAAGGCCGCACTGCTCGAACCGTTGACGCCGGCCGGCGACCGGCGCCGGGCGGCGACGGAGGTGGGCGTGCCCTCCGGCCCGGGCGCCACGCCGGTCAGGCCATCAGTGCCGCATAGCCCGGCTTGATGACGTCCTCGATGATCGTCAACCGCTCGTCGAACGGCAGGAACGCCGATTTCATGGCGTTGATGGTGAACCACTGCAACCGGTTCCAGTCGTAGCCGAAAGCCTCCACCAGAGCGGCCATCTCGCTGGTCATGCTGACACCGGACATCAGCCGGTTGTCGGTGTTGACCGTCACCCGGAACCGCAGGTCGGTCAGCAGGCCGATGGGGTGCGTGGCGATCGAGGCGGCTGCACCGGTCTGGACGTTCGACGTCGGCGCCATCTCCAGCGGGATGCGGCGGTCCCGCACGTAACCGGCGAGCAGTCCGAGCTTGGCCGAACCGTCCTCGCCGACGGTGATGTCGTCCACGATCCGCACCCCATGGCCCAGCCGCTCGGCGCCGCACCACTGGATCGCCTCCCAGATGGACGGCAGCCCGAACGCCTCCCCCGCGTGGATGGTGAAGTGCGAGTTCTCCCGCTGCAGGTACTCGAAGGCGTCCAGGTGCCGGCTGGGCGGGAAACCCGCTTCCGCACCGGCGATGTCGAATCCGGCAACCTCCTTGTCACGGAACGCCACCACGAGTTCGGCGATCTCCCGCGACCGGGCGAACTGCCGCATGGCGGTCAGCAGCGCGCGCACCCGGATGCGCCGGCCGGCCCGGGCCGCGATCCTGCCGCCCTCCGCGAAGCCGTCCAGCACCGCCTGCACCACCTCCGGCAGGGTCAGCCCGCGCTCCAGGTGCTGCTCCGGCGCGAAGCGGACCTCGGCGTACACGACGCCGTCGGCGGCCAGGTCCTGCGCGCACTCGGAGGCCACCCGGAGCAGGCCTTCCCTGGTCTGCATCACGGCCAGCGTCTGCTCGAAGGTCTGCAGATACCGCACCAGCGAACCGGAATCGGCCGACTCGGTGAACCAGCGACCCAGTTCGCCGGGATCGGTGCTCGGCAGGCCCGAGTAGCCACAGTCCGCGGCGAGCTGCACGATGGTGTCCGGGCGCAGACCGCCGTCCAGGTGGTCGTGCAGCAGCACCTTCGGTGCGGAGCGGATGGTGTCGGCGTCCAGCGGTGTCGGCATGGCTGCGACGGTACCGCCCGGTCAGCCCCTGATGGTGTTCAGCACGATCGCCCGGCGCGGCACGTGGGTGCCCGGGGCGGCCATCTGCACGGCGTCCGCCAGCTCGGCCAGCGCCGCCGGGATCCGGTCGGGTGTGTCCGTGTGCAGCTCGAACAGCGGCGCGCCGGCGGCGATCTCGTCGCCCGGCCGGGCTCGGCAGATCACCCCGGCCGCGGGCTGGACCGGGTCCTCCTTGCGGGCCC
>JBIQML010000854.1:0-1790 GCA_044463405.1 Nakamurella lactea
CGGTCTTCCACACCCACCTGCACCTGCTCGGTGGGCGCTCGTTCGCCTGGCCGCCGGGCTGATCCTCGCCGAGACGACGGAGCGGAGGCCCGGTGCCCGGAACGAAAGGCGCCGGGCGGTGACGGTGGGAACCGGTAGAATCGTCCGGTACGGTCGGCGGCTCCCGTCGCCCCCGTGTCCGACCACGACGCCCGACCAGGGCAGGAAGCAGGCAGCACACCAGGTGCCGGATACCAGCGCGGCCGCGGCGAGCCGCCGCGGCCAGACCCGAACCGATCCGAACGACACCGGTGGTGAGCCTGCTCGACGGGCCGCTCACGCCACCCCGCCCTCGCGTCAGACCCGCGGCAACGGCGCGCCGTCCGCGCAGGCCGAGGCGCAGGCCGAATCCACCATCATCGTCGCCGACGAACGGGCCATGCCCGGCCTGCTGGGCTCCCGCGACTCGGTGTTGCGCCAACTCGAGCAGTCGCTGGCGGCCGACATCCACGTGCGCGGCAACCGGATCACCCTGCGCGGCACGCCCGGGGACATCGCGTTCGCCGAGCGAGTGGTGCGAGAGTTGCTGGCCCTGCAGGAGGCCGGCTCCACGGTCACGCCGGACGCGGTGCGCCGGACCATCGGCATCCTGGCCGACCCGCAGCCCGGCGGCGCCCCGTCCGAGGTGCTGGGCCTGAACATCATCTCCCGGCGCGGGCGCACCATCCGGCCCAAGTCGGTCAACCAGAAGCGCTACGTGGATGCCATCGACGAGAACACCGTGGTGTTCGGCATCGGCCCGGCCGGCACCGGCAAGACCTACCTCGCGATGGCCAAGGCCGTGCAGTCGCTGCAGGCCAAGCAGGTGAACAGGATCATCCTGACCAGGCCGGCGGTGGAGGCCGGGGAGCGGCTGGGCTTCCTGCCCGGGACGCTCAACGACAAGATCGACCCGTACCTGCGGCCGCTGTACGACGCGTTGCACGACATGCTCGACCCGGATTCGATCCCGCGCCTGATGGCCGCGGGCACCATCGAGGTCGCGCCCCTGGCCTACATGCGGGGCCGCTCGCTCAATGACGCGTTCATCATCCTGGACGAGGCGCAGAACACCACGCCGGAACAGATGAAGATGTTCCTCACCCGGCTCGGGTTCGGCTCCAAGATCGTGGTCACCGGCGACGTCACCCAGGTCGACCTGCCCGGCGGGCAGCGGTCCGGACTGCGGGTGGTCAGCGAGATCCTCTCCGACATCGACGATGTCGCCTTCTGCCGGCTGACCTCCGCCGACGTCGTGCGGCATCGGCTGGTCGGCGACATCGTGGACGCCTACGAACGGTGGGACGCCGAGAACGCCGATAGCGATGATCGGGCTGTCGAGCGCGAGCGTGACGGGCATCGTCGCGGCCGCGACGGTCACCGGCGCACCGATGCCCGTGAGCAGGGCGGTCGACGATGACCATCGAGGTCGCCAACGAGTCCGGCGTCGGCGTCGACGAGCCGGCCCTGGTGTCCGTGGCCCGGTACGCGCTGGACCGGCTGGGCATCAACCCGCTGGCCGAGCTGTCCATCCTGCTGATGGACGTGCCCGCCATGACCGAGTTGCACGTCAAGTGGATGGACGAGCCCGGCCCCACCGACGTCATGAGCTTCCCGATGGACGAGCTGGACACCGCGCGGCGACCCGACGAGACCGGACCCGGTCCCGCCCTGCTCGGCGACGTCGTGCTGTGCCCGGACGTCGCCGCCGAGCAGGCGGTCGGTGCCGGTCACTCGCTGGACGACGAGCTGCACCTGCTCACCGTGCACGG
>JBIQML010000855.1:0-1788 GCA_044463405.1 Nakamurella lactea
CGACGGGTTTTTTCTCGCGCAGCGCCGACAGCGCCTCGTAGAGCTCCTCGCCGCCGGCGGTGGTGCCGCCCGGCGAGTTGATGGCGACGATGACGCCCTTGACCTGGGCGTCGTCGCCCAAAGCCTGCAACGCCTGCAACCGGGCCGGATCGGTAGCGATGGTGCCGTCGATGACGATACGGGCGATATGCGGCACCGCGCCGCCGCCATCGACTGGCGAGCGCTGCTGAGCATGCAGGTGCCCCGCAGGAGCATGCCGCGGTAGATCCAGCGCGCCAGAGCCATCGTGGCGACCGCGGCCGCGGCGACGACCAGCCCCGGCACCCACCACCGGTTCGCCCCGTACGGCGCGAGCTTCTGAGCCCAGCCGATGGGGGACAGCCAGGAGGCGAACCCGGCCCCGGAGATGGTGTCGCCGGCGGCGCGCAGCGCGAACGCCAGCGCGAGCGCGGCACCGGCCAGACCCACGGCGGCGCGGGCGCTCTCGACCAGCTGGGCGGCCACCGCGGCGATCGCGGCGAACACCATCCCCGGACCGGCCAGCGCCGCGCCGAGCAGGATCGACCCCGCCACCGGCTGGCCCGTCACCACCGCGCCGGCGGCGACCACCACGCCGATCGTCAGGCACGCGCCCCATACCAGGGCGAGCGCGGCACCCAGCGGCGCGAACCGGCCCAGCACCCCCGCCGCCAGTAGTTCGGTCCGCCCGGCCTCCTCGTCGGTGCGGGTGCGGCGCACCACCGTCAGGATCGCCATCAGCGAGACCGCCACCGCGCCGAGAACCCCGTAGCGCCAGGCGGTCAGCCCGCCCAGCGAGGTGGACTCCACCGGGCCGGTGATCACCACGAACGCCGGGGTGCCGGCGATGCCGCCGGCGATGGTGTCCCGGGCGGCCTGGTCGGGATACAGCTCCGCGAGCGTGGGGAACGAGGCGATCAGCGTGAGACAGATCGCGTACACCCAGATGACCAGCGCGATGCGCTCCCGGCGCAGCCCGAGCCGGACCAGCACCCCCATGCCGGTCAGCTGGCCGGACCGGGCGGTGACGGGGCCGTCGGGGTGTGCCGCCGCCGGTTCATTGTTGGAGCCCTGGGACCCGCCGACGGCCAGCGTGGTCATGGCCGGGCCGCCCTGACGGCGGAGGAGCCGGCTTCCGAACCGGCTTCGTCACCGGGATCCCCGTCACCGCCATGCTTGTCGCCGGCGGCGTCGCTGTTCGATGTCTCGTCACCGTCCGTGCCGTAGTGCCGAAGGAACAGCTCCTCCAGGGTGGGCGGCTGGCTGGTCAGGCTGCGCAGCCCGCCGGACAGCAGCAGGCCCATGGCGTCGTCCAGCCGGTCGGAGTCCACGTCGAAGCGCACCCGGGTGCCCTCGGCCACCAGGTCGTGCACGCCCGGCGTCCCGGCCAGACCCGTTGGCACGGTGCCGAGCTCGGCGGAGATCGACGTCCTGGTCAGGTGCCTGAGCTCGGCCAGGGTGCCGGACTCCACCACGGCCCCGGCCCGGATGATGGACACCCGGTCGCACAGCGCCTCCACCTCCGACAGGATGTGGCTGGACAGCAGCACCGTGCGGCCGCGCTCCTTCTCGGCGTTGATGCAGTCCTGGAAGACGGCCTCCATCAACGGATCCAGCCCGGTGGTGGGCTCGTCCAGGATCAGCAGCTCCACATCGGAGGCCAGCGCGGCGACGATGGCGACCTTCTGCCGGTTCCCCTTGGAGTAGGTGCGGCCCTTCTTGCGCGGGTCCAGTTCGAAGCGCTCGATCAGCTCGCCCCGCCGGCCGGTG
>JBIQML010000856.1:0-1787 GCA_044463405.1 Nakamurella lactea
GCCGATCGCCGCGCCCTGGACGCGCTGCGCTCGCTCGGCATCCCGCCGTCGCGGTACAAGAACTACCCGCACGAGTTCTCCGGCGGCATGCGGCAGCGCATCATGATCGCGCTGGCGCTGTCCACGCGGCCCGAATTCGTCGTCGCCGACGAGCCCACCACCGCGCTGGACGTGCTGGTGGAGGCCCAGATCATCGAGGTGCTCGGGCGGATCCGCGACACGCTGCATCCGGCGATGATGCTGATCACCCACAACCTCGGCATCATCGGCCGGGTCTGCGACCGGGTCGCCGTGATGTACGCCGGGCGGATCGTGGAGCAGGGCACCGTGGACGAGGTGTTCGGCGACCCGAAGCATCCGTACACGCAGGCGCTGCTCGGCGCGACGATCTCGCTGGAGACCACGGAGCTGAAGTCGATCCCGGGCGCCCCGCCGGATCTCGGCGACCTGCCGCCCGGCTGCCGGTTCGCCGAGCGCTGCCCGTTCGCCATGGAGGCCTGTCTGACGATCGCGCCGCGGAATCTGTCCGTGGACGGACGCGCCGTCGAGTGCCACCTGTACGACGACATGCTCACCGACGCCCAGCGCACGCCGCTGGTGCGCGCCGAACTCGAGGTCGCAGATGAAGCCTGACCCCAGCGCCGCCGACCGGCATACGGCACAGTCCGCGGCGACGATGACGGACGCGCCGCGGCCGATCGTCTCGCTCAAGGACGTCGAGGTGCACTATCCCCTCGGCGGGTCGTCCGTGGGCCGGTTGCTCGGCCGCTCGCACGGCGTCGTCAAGGCACTGGACGGCGTCACGCTGGATGTGGCGCCCGGCGAGATCGTCGGCCTGGTCGGCGAATCGGGATCCGGGAAGTCGACGCTCGGTCGGGCCGTGCTCGGCATGGCGCCGGTGACGCACGGGACGGTGACCTACAGGGGCGACGTCATCTCCGGGCTGGGCGACGAGGAGTTCCGGCCGTACCGCAAGAAGATCCAGATGATCTTCCAGGACCCGGCGGCGGCCCTCAACCCCACCATGACGATCGGCGAGGGCATCTCGGACGCGCTGCGCATCCACCGCATCCCGGAGGCCGAGCGCCCGCGGCGGGTGCGAGACGCGCTGGAACGGGTGGGACTGGCCCCCGCCGCCCGATTCATCCCGAAGTACCCGTCGGAGCTGTCCGGCGGGCAGAAGCAGCGGGCCATCATCGCCCGATCCATCTGCCTCGGCCCCGAGATGCTGATCGCCGACGAGCCGATCTCGATGCTGGACATGTCCGTGCGGGCCAAGATGCTCGACCTGATGGACGGCCTGCGCAAGGACTTGGGCATCGCATTCCTGTACATCACGCACGACCTCGCCTCCGCGCGGTTCTTCTGCGACCGGATCGCCATCATGTACCTCGGCCGGATCGTGGAGATCGGGCCCGCGCAGGAGGTGTTCGACCGGCGGCAGCACCCGTACACCCAGGCGCTGCTGCGCGCCATCCCGGACGTTTCGCACCGCAAGGACACCGTCACCGAACTACCGCGCGGCGAGATCCCCGACGCGGCCCGGCCGCCGATGGGCTGCCCGTTCCACCCGCGCTGCCCGCTGGCGTTCGCCTCCTGCGGCTGGGAGGGCCGCGACCTTCGCACGCTGCTGGAGGACCGGTGGACCCGGGTCGACCTGGACACCTACGAGAGCGAATCGTCGCTGGTGAAAGGACTCGACGCGGTCGAGACGACGGTGACGGAGACGGCGGCGACCTCCCTGATCCCGAGCAAGGATCCGGCGCGCCTGCAACAGATCATCGAGG
>JBIQML010000857.1:0-1784 GCA_044463405.1 Nakamurella lactea
GCGTCCGCCTGAAAAGCGGAAGGTCGCCGGTTCGATCCCGGCCCTGGCCACCCACACTCACCTGCGGAAACAGTCGTTTTCCGTCGTCATTTGTCGATCATTCTCGTTCCCTCGGTGCCTATCTGGTGCCTATCTCGACGCACCCGGACGACCCCGTACACCCGACCGCGCGTCGCACCCCGTAGTTCGCCGTGCCGGTAGAGGCACGAAGGGGAGTGACGAGTGATGACGTCGATGGTCGATCTGACGGCACGGGCGGAGGCGTTGGCCGCCGAACTGGCGCTCACCATTGCACAGCTTCGATCTGAGGCTCGAGCACCTCACGTCGACGCGGAGCCGGCGGTCGTGCGCACCTTGCTCACCGTGTCGCAGGCCGGCGAGGCCCTCGGCATGTCACGCTCCGGCGTGTACGAGCTCATTGCGTCCGGCGAGCTGAACAGCGTACGGATCGGCAGTCGTCGCCGCGTGCCGGTGCAAGCGATCGACGATTACGTGTCCGCGCTGACGGGCCGGCGCTGATGGCCAGACAGCGGGGCCGTCGAGGCGAGAGTTCGATTGTCCGGGACAAGGCCGGCGTTTGGCATGGCTGGGTCTCGATGGGTGTCACGCCGTCGGGTCGCCGCGTCCGACGGCACGTCCGCGGAACGGTCCGCAAGGAGGTCCTCGCCGAGGTCCGTCGGCTGGAAGGAGAGCGGACGTCCGTCGCGGTCCCGGATGGCGGCAAGGTGACGGTGTCCGCGTGGTTGACGACCTGGATAGCCGGGCGAACGACGAGCGTGCGCCCCAAGACCCTCGTCGGCTACCACACTGACCAGAAGCACATCGACGCCGCCATCGGAGGTGTACTGCTCTCCCGGCTGACGCCCGAGCACGTCGAGAAGCTGTACGCGGACATGGCGGAGCTGGGCCTCGCGGTGGGATCGGTGTTGCATGTCCGCCGGACCCTGTCGGCCGCGTTGTCGACGGCCGTCGCGCGGGGCCGCATCGCCCGCAACGTCGTTAAGTTGGCCGCTATGCCCAGGGACGACCCGCCGGAGGTCGAGCCCCTTTCGCTGGCCGAGGCCCAGGCCGTGATGGACGCCGCGAAGGGCCGACGCAACGGTGTTCGATGGCTGATCGCCCTCGCGTTGGGCCTTCGCCAGGGGGAAGCACTTGGCCTGCAGTGGGCCGATATCGATTGGGATGCCGGCACATTGTGGGTTCGGCGTGCCTTGCAGCGCCGGCCGTGGCGTCACGGCTGTTCGGCTGCGGCGCCGTGCAGGCAACGCCCGAAGGACTGCCCGCTGGCCGTTGGTGGTGGTCTGGTGGCGACCGCGACGAAGACGCGAAGCTCTCGCCGGATGCTGGCGCTACCCGGTCCATTGATGGCGGCTCTGGCCGAGCACCGTCGAGCCCAGGCTGAGGAGAGGACGCTCGCCGGCGAGCTGTGGGTCGACGGCGACTGGGTGTTCGCCACCGAAGTCGGAACGTCCATCGATCCCCGCAACGACTTGCGAGAATGGGTGAGAATCGTTGCAATCGCTGGGATTCGACGCGTCCGCATTCACGACCTACGTCACTCGAGTGCCACTTTGCAACTGGTTGCCGGTACCGACAGTCGGACTTTGCAGGGTCTGTTCGGTTGGTCCAGCCCGGTGCTCGTCGCACGGTATGCGCACGTCGTTGAGCAGGCCAAACGCGATGCGGCTCAGCGCATCGGTCAGGTGTTGTGGGCTGACTCGTAACGGATCAAGCGACATCCACGCGCACCGGTGCTTGATCCGCACACGACCCCGGCTCGGCAC
>JBIQML010000858.1:0-1782 GCA_044463405.1 Nakamurella lactea
GATCGAGTGCCTGCCACGCAGATCGAGTGCCTGCCACGCAGATCGAGTGCCTGCCCGCGATCCGGACGACGCGCATCCGGCGGTCCTTCAAGCCGGGCGCCGATCTGATCAGGGCGCGAGCCGGCCGCTGGCGACCGCATCCGCCACCGCCTGCGCGGCAGGGGCCGGTTCGCCGCGTAGCCCGGTGATCACCCCGGCCCGGTCCGCCTCGGAGCGGTTCTGGCTCATCTTGGACTTGGCCTCGACCCTCGTCACCGCCATCTCGATGCCGACGATCGCGCGCAGCTGGCCGGTGGTGTAGCGCTCCGGGGCGTCCGTCACCGCCCAGGGGTGCTCCCGACCCGACTCCTGCGCGTCGGTCAGCTTCGTCACCGCCTCGCGCAGCCACTCCGGTTCGTGGTGCACGGTCAGCGTGCCGGTCAGGTGCACCGCCGAGTAGTTCCAGGTCGGCACCGCCCGCCCGTGCTCGAACTTGCTCGGGTACCAGTTCGGCGTGATGTACGCGTCCGGACCGGTCACGATCGCCAGGGCGACGGTGGCATCGGTGATCGAGCGCCACGGCGGGTTCGCCTTCGCCACGTGCGCGATCAGATTGTCGCCCTCCCAGATGATGGGCAGCAGCGTGGCCACCGGCGTGCCGTCCGGTTCGACGGTGACGAGTTGCGCCACTCGCACCGCCGCCACGAACGCCCTGATGTCGTTGCTGTCCTCGACGACGTTGACGTGCGGGATGTACATGCGCTCGAGCGTAGGACCGGCGGGTCAGCCCGTCGGTACGGGCGTGCCGCTCGCCGCGAACATCTCGGTGGCGAGCGCGTCCCGGACGTGTTGCCATCCCTGCCGGTGGCTCTTCCCGGACCCGAGGCTGGCCCACGGGCCGGTGTCGGCCGCCTCGTCCGAAAGGTCCCACCGAGCCGGGCGTCGACCCGATCTGCGTGCCGATTGTCGATCTGCGTGTGCAGCAGGGCACGCATCTGCACAATGGGCACGCAGATCGGGAGATCGCGGCGTCGGTGGCCCGCCCGATTTGAACCGCCGGCGGTTTCTCGGGTACGCTGACGAGTCGGCACCGGTGCGCGAGCACCGCTGCCGCTCTGGCCTGGTGAGGTCGGAAATCTCGCCAGGACTCCGCTCCAACTCGTTCGAGGTCACGGTCGCGTGCGACCGGGACACCGGCTGACGCCGCAGGCAAGGGCGAAAAGGCGGGCAGGGACGCATCGCGCCCCGCTGATGCCCGTACTTCCTCTTGTCTTTTCGCGTGTCAACGGGACCGGAGCCGGAACCAGTGTCGCCCAGGAACGAGAAGGATCACGCGCGGTGATTCAGCAAGAGACCCGGCTGAGGGTCGCCGACAACACCGGTGCCAAGGAGATCTTGTGCATCCGGGTGCTCGGCGGATCCAAGCGCCGGTACGCGAGTATCGGCGACGTCATCGTCGCCACCGTCAAGGACGCCATCCCCGCCGCGGGCGTGCGCAAGGGCGACGTGGTCAAGGCCGTGGTGGTGCGCACCGTCAAGGAGAAGCGCCGCGCGGACGGCTCCTACATCCGCTTCGACGAGAACGCCGCCGTGCTGATCCGTCCGGACGGCGACCCGCGCGGCACCCGCATCTTCGGGCCGGTCGGCCGGGAGCTGCGCGACAAGCGCTACATGAAGATCATCTCGCTGGCGCCGGAGGTGCTGTAGGCATGAAGGTGAAGAAGGGCGACACCGTGCTGGTCATCGCCGGCAAGGACAAGGGCGCCAAGGGCAAGGTCATCCAGGCCTACCCGGACACCGACC
>JBIQML010000859.1:0-1780 GCA_044463405.1 Nakamurella lactea
TCCGGAGCCGCTGATGACCGGACCGGTGGGCCGGGACCTGGTCGCGGCCGCCCGTGCCGACGGCGGAGCGCTGTCGCTGGCCGACATGGGCCGTTATCAGGTGGTCGACCTGCCCCCGGTCGCGGTGCCGATGGGTCCGGGCACCGTCCGGGTGCGCGGCAACGACCTGGACCATCTGGCCGCCACCATCACGGCCCTGGACGTCGACGCGGTGCGCCGCGGCGGGCCGGGCGCCGCGCTCGCCCTGGTGGCTGCGCTGCGTGCCGGCGTCCGCCGTGCGGCGACCACCAGCGTTGTGGCGGTGGACGGTGACGAGAATGCTTGCGCGGTGACGCATTCCCTGGGGCTGGGGTCGGGCATCTGGGCGCACGGGGTGCACGGGAACTCCATGTTGGGGGAGGGTGAGTTGCTACGCGGCGACCTGGTGCCCGGCACCAGGATGGGATCGATGATGGTGCCCCTGGTGGTGACGGGGGAGCGGGGTGAGTTGGTGCTGGCCGGCGGCGCGGCCGGCGGCAGCAGGATCCGCCCGGCCCTGCTGCAGGTGCTGGCCGCGGTGCTGCTGCAGGGGCGCCACGTCCCGGACGCGGTTGGCGCGCCACGATTGTCGGTGGCGGACCGGACCGTCCACCTGGAACCCGGTTTCGGTGCGGATGTGGTGGCGGCGCTGCGATCGGATGGCGCCACCGTGGTGATCTGGCCGGAGCAGCGGGCGTACTTCGGCGGGGTCTCGATGGCCGGTCCTGGCGGGATCGCTGCCGACCCGCGGCGGGGCGGCGATGCCTTCGTGGTGGGCGGCTGAGCCGATCGCGTCGGCAGCCGGCACCTGCCAGACTGGTCGCATGCCCGATGATCGCGTGCTGATCCATGAGCTGATCAATCTCCATGGCCACCTGATGGACGAGGGCGCCTTGGACCGCCTGCCCGAACTGTTCACGGACGACGTGGTCTACGACGTGTCATCGATGGGCGGGGGCACGTTGGCCGGACCACCTGCGATTGCGGATGCGGCGCGCCGGCTCGGCGATCGCAATCCGCTCGGACATCACGTCACGAACATCGTCGTCATCAGCATCGGCGACGACGACGCCGCGGCCGTGAGCAAGGGCCTGGGAGTCATGTCGGACGGGTCCGTCGGCTCGGTGGTCTACGAGGATGATCTGCGACGCACGCCGGACGGCTGGCGGATCAGCCGGCGCCGTGTCCGTCGTCGGGCAGCGCCCGTCGAGCCGAGCCGCTGACCGATCTCCTGCCTCGATCGATGGGTGCCCGCTGGTGACCGTGGGCTCCGGGTGCGCCGAGGCCCACGGCGCACCCGGTGCCGGTCGCCGCAGTATTAAATCACAGTCCACTTGTATTTATTCGAGGATCGTTGCACGCTGGGGGTCATGGACCCGGTGAGCATGGCGGCAGCCACCCGCGAAGGAGTCGATGCGGCGGCACGCGCGCCCGGGGGCGACCCGATGCAGTGGCTGGCCGGGCAGGTGGACCGGCGCACGGTCGTCGACCAGCTCTACGAGGTGATCGACCCCGAGATCGGCATCAACATCGTCGACCTCGGCCTGCTGTTCGGGCTGCGCGTCACCGAGGGGCAGGTGCTGATCCAGATGACGCTGACCACACCGGGCTGCCCGCTCGGCGGATACATCGAGGACAGCATCCATCGCGCGCTATGGGGGCTGCCGGGCGTCGACCGTATCGCCGTCGATCTGGTGTGGGACCCGCCGTGGGGGCCCGAGCTGATGAGTGACGAGGCCAAGCGGCAACTCGGCTGGGCCGT
>JBIQML010000860.1:0-1779 GCA_044463405.1 Nakamurella lactea
GGTCTGCAGGGCGAAGAGATCGGCGGCCTGCTGCGCGTCTTCGAACACGAATGAGCTGGTGGCATAGATCGGCACGGCGCGGGCGCCGGTCTCCGGATCGGGGCGCCCGCCGGCGTGAATGGCGAGCGTGTCGAAGCCGAATTGGTGTCGATCGGTCATGGTGAGGAGTCCTGTCGCGGTATACGAGAAGTGGTGGTCGGGGTGTTGGGGCTATGCGTCAGCGGAAGGTTCCATGGACCGCTCCGGCGGGTAGCCGAAACCGCCCGGTCGCTGTTGCGGGCCGGTGCGCCGAACTGAGATTGTCGCTGCCGAGCGACACCTGCACTAAGGCAATGGGTGTCGCGGCTGGATTGCGAGAATCAGGCGCGCGAGGCGGGAATGCGGCCGGACATTCGGTCCGTACACATCCCCTGACACATCATCATGGACATGACCATGGCGCGACCGCACTGCACAGGGGAATCTGTGTGTCGGGCGAAAGTAGCCACGGCGTTTCTCTCCTGATTCGAGTCGAGCGCTTGCGAGATCCGCCCTGTGGCGTTCCGCCCGGTCGTCACCCGGAGCACCCCACCGCACGCGAGGGTTGCCGACCAGCTAGCCGGGGCTTTGTGCTGGTACTCGTGACCGTGCCGCCCAACGTACCCGGCGAGCGGCCGGACGTCAATTCGGCGGCGTGCTGCGGGCCCGATCCGGGTAGGCTGGCGGCGACGGGATGGGGGCATCGCCATGCAACGTATCGTTCCGAATATCTGGAGCCAGGGCACCGCGGCCGAGGCCGGTGCGTTCTATGCGTCGACGTTCCCGGACACCAGCTGGACGGTGGTGGCGCGCTATCCGGAGATCGGCCTTCCCGATTTCCAGCGCGACCTCGCCGGCAAGGAACTCGTCGTCGACGTCACGATTCGCGGCTACCGAATCCGACTCATCAACGCGGGCAACGAGTTCCGGCCGAACCCGTCGATCTCGTTCATCATCTCCGTCGATCCGCGGGACGATGACGCCGCAGCGCGCGCGGAGATCGACCGGATGTGGCAGGCGCTCTCCGACGGCGGCGAGGTTCGCATGCCGCTGCAGAGCTACCCGCACAGCGCGCACTACGGCTGGGTCGAGGACAGGTTCGGCGTCAACTGGCAGTTGATGCTGGCCGATCCGGCCGGAGCGGAGCAGCCGCCGGTCCTGCCGAACCTCATGTTCACCGGGTCCGAGCCTCGCGCGCAGGAGGCGATCGGGATGTACACCGCGCTGTTCCCGGACGCCGAACCGGGCGTCCTGATGGAATATCCGCCGGGCGCCGCTGCCTGGGCGGGCGGTCGTCCGGCACTGATGTTCGCCGACTTCACCGTGGCGGGCCAGCGCCTGTCGGCGATGGACGGCGGCCCCGACCACGACTTCACGTTCACGCCGGGCGTGTCGCTGGAGGTGGACTGCGCCGACCAGGCCGAGATCGACCGCCTCTGGGGGGCACTGTC
This sequence comes from Nakamurella lactea, assembly GCA_044463405.1. Taxonomy (GTDB): domain Bacteria; phylum Actinomycetota; class Actinomycetes; order Mycobacteriales; family Nakamurellaceae; genus Nakamurella; species Nakamurella lactea_B. The sequence continues at coordinate 1,470 of JBIQML010000860.1, forward strand.
CGCGGTGCCCGAGGCGGAGCAGTGCGGCTGGCTGGTGGACAGGTTCGGGGTGAGCTGGCAGATCGTGCCCGCGCGGATGGAGGAGCTGATGCAGCGCCCCGACGCGTATCAGCACATGCTCGCCATGAAGAAGCTCGTCATCGCCGACTTCTAGCGGCTGGCCCCGTCACGTGGGGATAGCCTGAGGTCCATGACCACGTTCACCGGAATCGCCCATCTCGATCTGTCCGTCACCGATGCCGAGGCCAGCGCGGAGTGGTACTGCCGCGTGCTGGGCCTCCGCCGCGCCAAGCGGGCCGACCTGACGGAC
>JBIQML010000861.1:0-1773 GCA_044463405.1 Nakamurella lactea
CGTTCGAGATGGTCCCGGTCCACAAAGGGATCTTCGGCGTCCATCAGGTCTGCACACGCACCGGCGAGCGCCACAGAGCCTTCCGAGTCGTCGAGCCACACTCCGAGCGTTGCCGGGTCGACGGGGATACCCGGCCACCTGGGAATCGACACATCGATGACCGGTTCACGGCTCTCCGGCGCCCAACCATGCTCGTCGTAGAGCCCGTCCGACACGTTCAGAACCACGACGTCTCCCGGCGCCAGACGAATCGGGCTCACCTCCTGCGCCGAGACCCGATCCCGCGCCAAGCGTGTCACCGAAGCGTCGGTCTCCAGGGCGGCGATGATGGCGTCCCGCGCCTCGTAGAGCGGCAACTCGATGGACTCATCGCCGGCGACCGACGGGACCACTTGGTCGCCATCGGCGAACGTCGTCGCCCGCCAACAGATGGACACGCGCGCACCAGCGTCTTCGATCCCAGCGAAAAACGGTTCCAAAGCCGCCTCACCCGGCGGGTCTGACGAGGTCTTTACCCATTCCCAAAGGTGCGCCGGGAGAAGCTCGGCGACCCGCGGCGGTGCATCGCTCGGCGGACCGAGGATCGACCCCACCAACGCCGGCGAAAGGTCGAGTGCAACACCGAAATCATCGGCAGCCACCAATCGACGCCACACCTCGCCCGGCTCTGTTCCATAGACGGACCAGTCGTTCGATTTCGCAGGGTGGACGATCGCGACCTGCGCATCGGGTAGTGCACCAAGTCGATTGCAGCGTCCCAGTCGCTGGATCAGCGACCTCGTTCCGCAGGTTTCAGTGACGAGAACGTCGAAGTCGAGATCGGCACCGACCTCGAGGGTCTGGGTTGCCACCACCACGAGCGCCTTGTCGCGTGGCATCGACCGATCACGGTTACTGGGCGCACCCGTCACCGGATCCAGGACCAACCGTCGGGTCATCTCCGCTTCGCGTCGACGCATGCGGCCGGTGAGCAACACGATGTCGGCGTCGGCGAGCACCGACCTGCGCTTCTTCGCCTCCTTGGTCAGGTGATCGAATACCGAACGCGCCTGTGCGGGGGTATTCGCGAACACCACGACAGCAGGCGGATCCGCGCGTTGCGACACAAGGTCCACCACTCTCTCCGCCAGTGGTTTCGCAAGATCGTCCGCCTTCCTTTGTACCTCCACCAATTCGGTCAGTTTCGGTGCGTCGAGGCGCGCACGCTCGACTGGGTGGGACTCGTCGTCGTCGGTCAGGGTGAATGGATCCTCCGATTCACCCGTTGCCGTCATGGCCACGAACACGGGCCGACAGCGATGAGCGCCAACCACGGACCCGGGATCGCCGACGTCGCAGAGCCGAACAGGTTCTGCCAGGTCCATCAACGGTCGAGACAGATGTGCCTCGTCCAAAAGCACCAGGGAGTCGACGCCGGCATGAGCAGCATCGACAGGTCGCATGGAAATGCTCGACGCATACCCTCGGAACAGCCAGGAGCTCGCGAACATGGGAACGGTGGCGAATATGAGCGCAGGCTGCGAGGGGTGCGGCGGCCGTTCGCCGAGGTCTGCGCCACCGCGCAAGCGGCTCACGACGAGCGGCGGGTCAGACTCGGATCCAAAGCCAGAGATCGATCGGAGTGCTTCGGCCACTGCAATTAGCGCGTCTTCCTGAGCCGGCGGCAGTGTTCGATCGACCGTCCCGTTCAGCAAGTCGGCGAGATTCCGGCCGTGGTCGAACGCCGCGGCGACCAGGAGCCGGCGATTGACGACGTACCAGATGCGCGTCGGC
>JBIQML010000862.1:0-1764 GCA_044463405.1 Nakamurella lactea
CGGCGACGCCGGCGGCGTGCGATGCCGCCGTTGGCTTGGTTGGCACGATCTCGCTCCTCTCGGGTGCCACTGCGGCGAACAATCCGGTGACTGGTTGCCAACTAGTGGTTGGCACAGCCTACTAGCGTTTGCGACACCCAAAAGGACGCTCCTAATCTAACGGAAGACGAACCCGGGATCGCGATCGCCGACCGGCACCGGCTCTCGCTGGAAGACGGCGAATCACACGTGCTCGTACGCAGCGCACTCGTGCTCATCCGGGCCCGATGATCGCAGTGATCGGCGATGCCGTGGTCGTAAGCCTCGCGTCACGGGCCCAGGCGTGACGCACGCCGGAAGGAAGGCACGAAGTGATGGCAAGGGCGGACGATGCGACGGCTGCGACGACCGCCACGGACCGGCGTGAGTCGACTGCGGCGGCTACCGAGGTAGGTGCCGCCACGCGTGATTACCACTCGAGGGTGGCCGGCCAGTGGCGCGCCGCCGACGGAACGATCGATCGATTCGCCCCCGGCACGGGTGCGCTGGTGGCGCGGGTGGATGCGTCCGGCGCCGCGGACGTCGATGCTGCCGTGGCCGCCGCTCGGACGGCCTTCGATTCCGGTCCCTGGCCGACATCAACGGGATTCGAGCGGGCGGCGGTACTGAACGGGGTCGCCGAGATGATCGATGCGAATGCCGACCGGCTCGCTCGCCTGGATGCCGAGGAGGGCGGCAAGCCGCTGCGCATGGCCCAGGGGGACATCGTCGGGGCCGCGGCGCTGACCCGCTACGCGGCCGGGCTGGCGATGCAGTCGCATGGCACCACGGTGACGAACAACGGCCCCGACTTCACGGGATTGGTGCTGCGCGAACCTGTGGGCGTCGCCGCGCTCATCATTCCGTGGAACTTTCCCGCGTTGATCCTGTGCCAGAAGCTGCCGTTCGCACTGGGAGCAGGATGCACGGTGGTGGTCAAGCCGTCCGAACTGACCACTGGCAGCGCCCTCGAGATCGCCCGCTTCTATGACGAGGCGGGCCTACCGACCGGGGCACTGAACGTCGTCACCGGCGATGGCCGGCCGGGGCAGTTGTTGGCCGAGCATGCCGGGGTCGACGCGATCTCGTTCACGGGTTCCACGGCGACCGGACGGCGGGTGGCCGACGCCGCCCGTGGCAACCTGAAACGAGTGTCGCTGGAACTGGGAGGCAAGGCGGCGTCCCTGGTTTTCGCGGACGCCGACATCGCGGACGCCGTGGACGGCGTGTTGTTCGGCGCCTACTTCAACAGCGGCGAATGCTGCGTGTCGCAGTCCCGGCTCTTGGTGCAAGACACTATCGCCGACGAGTTCGTCGCAGCGCTGTCGGAGCGGGTGGTCGGACTGAAGGTGGGCCAGCCACTGGACCTGTCCACCGACGTCGGTCCGATGATCCACGACGGCCACCTGGCGAAGGTGCTCGGCAACGTCGAACGCGGCCAGCAGGAGGGAGCCCGTCTCGCGGCCGGCGGACGCCGGATCAGCGGCGACGACCTCGCTGCCGGATTGTTCGTGCAGCCCACCATTCTGGACGACGTCGGACCGGCGATGTCGGTGTTCGGCGAGGAGATCTTCGGTCCGGTGCTCACCGTCTCCCGATTCGCCAGCGCGGACGATGCCGTCGCGCTGGCCAACGCGGTACCTTACGGCCTGTCGAACAGCATCTGGTCCAAGAATGTCGACACCGTACTCGACGTCGCCAAGGCCCTTCGTAGTGGGACCGTGTACGTCAACACTGCCATCGACG
>JBIQML010000863.1:0-1763 GCA_044463405.1 Nakamurella lactea
GACGGCGCCGGCCGCTGGCCGGATCGCGGATCGTGCCACGAAGCACCGGATAGCACTGCTCAAGCGCGTCGAGCACCGCCCGCTGGCTCGGCGCCCCGACGACCGCCACCTGCACCTCGCCGCTGACCTGTGCGAGGTTCTTCAGGTGGGCCGGCAGCACGACGCGCACCACGGTTTCCACCATAGGGCTCGTTACAGCGTCTGTGCCTCGACGGACAGTACGGCCGGCAAATCGCGCACGATCGGCTCCCAGGAGTCGCCGGCATCGGCCGACGCGTAGACCTGCCCGCCCGTCGTCCCGAAGTAGACGCCACCCGGCTCGAGGGCGTCGACCGCCATCGCGTCGCGCAGCACGTTCACGTAGCAATGTTCCTGCGGAAGGCCTTTGGTCAGCGGCTCCCATTCGTTGCCGCCGACCTTGCTGCGGTACACCCGCAACTTTCCCTCGTGCACGAAATGCTCGGAGTCGCTCTTGATCGGGAGCACATAGACGGTGTCGGGCTCGTGCGCGTGCACGTCGATAGCGAACCCGAAATCGGTGGGCAGGTCGCCGCTGATCTCGTACCAGTTGGCGGCGCCGTCGTCGCTGCGCATCACGTCCCAGTGCTTTTGCATGAACAACGTGTCGGGCCGGCTCGGATGCATCGCCAGCTTGTGCACGCAGTGGCCGACATCGGCGTCCGGGTCGGGGATTTCGCCGGAGACGAGGCCGCGGTTGGCGCGCTGCCACGTCTTGCCGGTGTCGTTGCTCCGGAAGACACCGGCGGCGGAGATGGCGAGCACCATCCGGGTTGGGTCGGCCGGGTCGAGCAGGATGGTGTGCAGGCACAGCCCGCCGGCGCCGGGCTGCCAGGACGGGCCGGTCGAATGGTTGCGCAGCCCGGGCATTTCCTGCCAGGACTGGCCCCCGTCGACCGAGCGGAACAGCGCAGCGTCCTGCGCGCCGGCATAGACCAAGTCCGGGTCGGACGTCGACGGCTCAAGGTGCCACACCCGGGTGAACTCCCACGGCCGCTGCGTGCCGTCGTACCACTGGTGGGTACCGACGTCCCCGTCGTAGCGGAACTCGTTGCCGACCGGGCGCCAGCTGCGGCCGCCGTCGTCCGAACGCTGGATCAGTTGCCCGAACCACCCGCTGGATTGCGACGCGTACAGCCGGTCGGGATCGGCCGGCGAGCCCGCGACGTGGTAGATCTCCCAGCCGGCGAAATACGGCCCGGCGACCTGCCACTGACGCCGCACGCCGTCCGACGTCAAGACGAATGCACCCTTGCGAGTGCCGATAAGAAGGCGCACGCCGCTCATGGCCTACCTCCTCGAAAAAACCGCCCCGTGAGGTGTGACCGCCAACGTAATAACGCCGTCCGGCGGACGCAATTCGATTTGTGACGCTGCCGGCAACCTCGGTTCGAGCGACTGGACGACGGTTGCCGCCAAAGAAAGCGGTAGCTGTCGTCCGGTCGGCGTCGGGCCGATCAGGTGTCGAGGGTCAGCCGACGAGCGCTGCCGAGGTGTCCGAGGCGTCCGAGGCGTCCGAGGCGGCCACTTCACGCGGGGTGGCCGAGCGCACCCGCACCCGGAAGATGCGCTCGGCGTGCCGCTCCTCATAGATGTCCTTGCGCCGGCCGGCGAGCAGATCGACCAAGGTGACCAGGCCGCGAATCCGGCTGGTGTCGCCGCGATCGACGACGGGAAGCCGGGACACCTGCGCCTGCGCCATCCGGTTCGCCACTGCGCGCAGCGTCTCATCGGGGTGGGCGACC
>JBIQML010000864.1:0-1759 GCA_044463405.1 Nakamurella lactea
CGACGCGACGCGTCGCTGCCGGCGTCGACGTCGTGATCCGTTGCGCTGCCCGGCGACAATTCCCGTTCCGCGCCAGCGACCTGAGGAACGCCGGATGTATCTGCGTTACGTGCGCTGCCCCGTCCGGTCGACGCATTATCGCCGCTGGTAGCGGCCCCGCTGCCGGATGCGTTACCGGCGCCCGTGATCTCCATCGCCAGGTCGAACGCGACAGAACCGTATTGAACGTCATTGCCGACGGCGTCGAAGTCCAGCGCGGCGGTGACCGTAACGGTGAGCGTGTCCTGGTCAGCCATGCCAGTACCGAGTGCGGCACCGCCGCTGCCCAGCGCCTTCAGCGTCGTTATCGACGTCCCGGTGCCGCCTGCGCCAAGCGACGAGACGGTGAACGAGATCTGCTCGCCCAGCGCGCGGCTCGCCGCCCGGCACTCTGCGCGCAGCAGCGGGCAGGAGTCGCCGTAGGTGACGTGCAGCGCCTTAAGCTTGATCGCGTCCCGGTGGTGCGCTGCGTCGTTTCCGCTGGTGTCGCGGACCTTCATGGTCCCGGTCACCGATCCGCCCGGTGCCAGCGCGGAGATGTTCAGCAGCTTCGCGGACGTGCTCGACACGAACTGTCCGTCACCCATGTCGACCTGGATGGATCCGGGCGCAGCGCTCGCCGGGCTGCCCAGCCACATTCCTGCGCCGAGGCCGAGCACGATCAGTGCCAGTGTGACGGCAGCGCCGCCGATTCGCCGGAGCCATGCGCCGGGACGCCGGCCGCGCGACCGCTGCTGCTGACCCACAGCCTCGGGCGCCGTCATGACATCGCCGCCGTCTCGGTCAGCGAATAGCTCATCGAGAAGCCGCCGGAGGTCGCCTGCGCCTCGTTGCCCGCCGACGCGTCGAGGCCCACATCGAACCGCACGCAGACCGCGTTGTTGCCGGCCGCCGGCGCGCCGCCCGAGACCGCGTCGCCGGTGAATACACCGAGCGGGATCGCGGCTGCGCCGGATGCATCGTGTGGCATGTCCGCCAAGTGTGTGAACGTGCCGTCAGGAAGGTCAACGAACCCTGTGGTGGGAGTGCACACACCGTCCGACCAGCCGATTCGCCCGGCGGGTTCCGGGGCGCTGACCGCTACGGCGAGCGAGGCGTTTCGGGCGAAGACGTCGCGAGAGTCGGCCGGGTCGCCGGATTCGGCGGAGAACACCGTCATGCCAAGGTCGGCCGTCGCGACGCCGCTCATGTCGCCAGTGACGAGCTGATACGCGAAGCGGTGCTCGCCGGGCGCCATGTTGTCGAGCGACAATGCCGTGTCGTCCGGTTGGTTGATCCGCACCTGCAGGTGTCCCGCCGTGATGATGTTGCCGGGAATCCCCACGCCCGACGGTGCCAGGAGTGCGGCCGAAATTCCGCCGGCAGCCAGCGCGAACATGGCGACAGCGGCGAATGACCCCACCTTGGTGCCTCGCCTGATGATTCCCCCTCTGTGCCGAGTCGACGTGCCGAGGCAGTCGCGTGGCGGCTGAGGAGGCCCTCCGCCGATCCGTGGCGATGCGTGCCGTCGATCCGGGCTGGGTCGCACATGTACTGCGACGCAACCCATGGCAGTGCGCGCGGGCTTGTCGACGCCCGGTGATCACTTTTCCGCACGGAGTGTCGATGTCGCACCGTCAAATATGACGAGACGGCATGTGACGGTGCGTGACCGGATGCGCGGTTCCCGTGATTGTGCGCGGCTGCCCCTGGAAAGCGCTGACACCGTGGCTCTGCTGGC
>JBIQML010000865.1:0-1756 GCA_044463405.1 Nakamurella lactea
CTACAAGGGCCTCGGTGAGATGAACCCCAAGGAGCTGTGGGAGACCACCATGGACCCCACCACCCGGCTGATGCTGCAGGTCACCCTGGAGGACGCGGCGATGGCCGACGAGCTGTTCTCCGTGCTGATGGGCGAGGACGTGGAGGCCCGGCGCAGCTTCATCATCCGCAACGCCAAGGACGTGCGGTTCCTTGACATCTAGCGGTGACGGAACCTCCAGGCTTCGCGCGCTTCGCCGACCCGCTGAGCCAACCCGAGGTAGCCCGAAGTTGTCGCGACACGCCGGCAAATTCGGGCTACCTGGGACCAATTCGGGCTACCTCGGTCCGATGGTGACCACACCGGGTCCCCGGATCGCCGTCACCGCCGCGATGCCCGTCACCGCCCGGATCCCCGTCACCGCCGCGATGCCCGTCACCGCCACCACCTGAACCGATCGAAGAGGCTGACCAGTGACTATGCCCCCCGAGACCGACCGCACCGAACCGGTCGACATCTCCGACCAGATGCAGCGGTCGTACATCGACTACGCGATGAGCACCATCGTGGCCCGCGCGCTGCCCGACGTCCGCGACGGCCTCAAGCCGGTGCACCGCCGGGTGCTGTACGGCATGTACGACTCCGGGTTCCGCCCGGACCGGCCGCGGGTGAAGTCCAGCCGCGTGGTCGGCGACGTGATGGGCAACTACCACCCGCACGGCGACAGCGCGCTGTACGACACCGTGGTGCGGATGGCCCAGCCCTGGTCGCTGCGCTACCCGCTGATCGACCCGCAGGGGAACTTCGGCTCGCCGGGCAACGACCCCGCCGCCGCCATGCGGTACACCGAGTGCCGGCTGTCCAACCTGGCGATGCCCATGCTGGCGGGGATCGACGAGAACACCGTCGACATGATCCCCAACTACGACGGCAAGACCGAGGAACCGATCGTCCTGCCGGCCCGGATCCCGAACCTGCTGGTCAACGGCTCGTCCGGGATCGCCGTGGGCATGGCAACCAACATCCCCCCGCACAACCTGCGGGAGGTGGCCGCGGCGGTGACGTGGTCGCTGGAACACCCCGACGCCTCCGAGGAGGAGCTGCTCGAGGCGGCCATGGAGCGCGTGCCCGGGCCGGACTTCCCGACCGGGGCGCTGATCGTCGGCCGGGACGGCATCGAGTCCGCCTACCGCACCGGCCGCGGCACCATCCGGATGCGCGCCGTGGTGGAGGTCGAGGAGGACGCGAAGGGCCGCACCATACTGGTGGTGACGGAGCTGCCGTACATCGTCAACCCGGACAACCTGGTCGAGTCCATCGCGCAGCTGCACAAGGACGGCAAGGTCTCCGGCATCGCCGACATCGCCGACGAGTCCTCCGACCGGGTCGGTACCAGGATCGTGGTCACCCTCAAGCGGGACGCCGTGGCCAAGGTGGTGCTGGCCAACCTGTTCAAGCACAGCCAGCTGCAGACCTCCTTCGGCGCCAACATGCTGTCCATCGTCGACGGGGTGCCGCGCACCCTGCGGCTGGACCAGATGATCAGCTTCTACGTGGCGCACCAGGTCGAGGTCATCGTCCGGCGCACCCAGTATCGGCTGGATCAGGCCGAGAAGCGGGCCCACATCCTGCGCGGCCTGGTCAAGGCGCTGGACGCGCTGGACGAGGTCATCGCGCTGATCCGGGCGTCGGCCACGGTGGACGTCGCGCGCGAGGGCCTGATCGACCTGCTGGACATCGATGAGGTGCAGGCCAACGCCATCCTGGAGATGCAGCT
>JBIQML010000866.1:0-1755 GCA_044463405.1 Nakamurella lactea
GGCCTCACAGATGAGTCGCACCACGGCAGAGCAGAGAAGGATCACCGTGACCGCCCCCTGCGCCTTCCGTCCGCCGTACGGCAACTACAACGCGACGACCCTGCGGCTGGCCCAGCAACGCCACATGAAGGTGTGGCTGTGGTCGGTGGACACCGAGGACTGGAAGGCGCGCGGGTCCGGATCGTCGTACTGGGTGCAGCGCATCGTCAGGCTCGCAGAGCAGCAGGGCGGCGCGCTGAGGCATCCCGTCGTGTTGATGCACAACCAGACGTCCGGCAATCCCGCCACGGTCGCCGCGCTCCCGACGATCATCAAGTACTTCCGCTCGCACGGATATCGCTTCGTCACCCTCTGACCGGCCCCAGGTGAGGTCGCCGTGGGTCGCTGACCGGTTGGCGCATGACACCGGGCTCATCGAGCGGGTCCAGCCGGTGGGGGCGCTGGCCACTGCGTCCGGAACCCTACAACCGCGCGGTGAGCGCCGCCGCCGCCTGCAGGAGGTCGTCCGCCCAGCGGATGCCCGGGCGGCGCCCGATCCGATCCACCGGGCCGGACACCGACACCGCGGCCACCACCGAGCCGGTGCGATCCCGGACCGGGGCGGACACCGACGCGACCCCTGCCTCCCGTTCGGCCACCGACTGGGCCCAGCCGCGGCGCCGCACCTCGGCCAGCACCCGTTCGGAGAACACGGAATCGGCCAGCACCGCCCGCTGGGTCGCCTCGTCCGCCCAGGCCGTGAGCACCTTGGCGCCGGAACCGGCCCCCATGGACAGCCGCGCTCCCAGCGGGACCGTGTCACGAAGTCCAGCCGGCGGCTCGGCGACCGCGACGCACACCCGTGCCATCCCGTCGGCCCGATAGAGTTGCACGCTCTCGCCGGTCCGGTCCCGCAGCCGGGGAAGCACCTCGGACGCTGCTGCCACCAGCGGGTCCGGAGAACCGGCCGCCAGCACCGCCAGCATCGGCCCCGGCCGCCACTTGCCCTGACCGTCCCTGCTGAGCAGGCCGTGCGTCTCCAGGCCGACCGCCAGCCGGTGCGCGGTGGCCCGAGGCAGACCTGTTGCCGTGCAGAGCTCGCCTAGCCCTGCCGGGGCGACGGACGTCGCCCGCAGCACCGTCACCACTTTGTCGAGCACCCCGATGCCGCTAGACTGTCCCATATCTCGATATTAGATTCTCAGATGTTGAGAAGTCCAGTGGTTTCCCGGAAATGCCGGGGATCGGTGTGGTGGCCGTCGGCGAACCCGACCGCCACCCCGCAGCCTGCAAAGGAGAGTCGGCATGGGCCGGACGATGGCGGAGAAGGTCTGGGATGCGCACGTGGTGCGCCGCGCCGAGGGTGAGCCGGATCTGCTGTATATCGACATGCACCTGGTGCACGAGGTGACCAGCCCGCAGGCCTTCGAGGGGCTGCGGCAGGCGGGGCGGGCCGTTCGTCGGCCGGACCTGACGCTGGCCACCGAGGACCACAACGTGCCCACCATCGACATCGACGCGCCCATCGCTGATCCGGTGTCCCGGACCCAGGTGGAGACGCTGCGGGCGAACTGCGCGGAGTTCGGCATCCGGCTGTACCCGATGGGCGACGCCGAACAGGGCATCGTGCACGTGGTGGGCCCGCAACTCGGCCTGACCCAACCGGGCATGACGATCGTCTGCGGCGACTCCCACACCTCCACCCACGGTGCCTTCGGGGCGCTGGCGTTCGGCATCGGCACCAGCGAGGTCGAGCACGTGCTGGCCACCCAGACG
>JBIQML010000867.1:0-1755 GCA_044463405.1 Nakamurella lactea
CCGGCCGGCCGGTCGAGCTGACCCGCAAGGAGTTCGGCGTGCTGGAGGCGCTGCTCGCGGCGGGCGGGGCGGTGGTGTCCAGCGAGGAACTGCTGGAACGGGTCTGGGACGAGAACGCCGATCCGTTCACCACCACGGTGCGGGTGACGGTGATGACGTTGCGGCGCAAGCTCGGCGAGCCGGGCGTGATCGACACCGTGGTCGGGTCCGGGTATCGGGTCGCGCCGGCGGACGACCCCCGTTGGTCGGCGGCCGGCGGCACCGGTCCGACCGATGATGGCGCCTGACCGATCCGACCGGGCCGGCGCCGGCGGCGCCCCGCCGGTGCGAGGCGGGCTGCGGCTGCGCCTGACGCTGCTGTTCACCGCGCTGCTGGCGCTGGTCGGCGGGCTGCTGATCGCGCTGGCCTATCTGCTGGTGGCGCGGGTGGTGTCGGCGCTGCCGCAACTGCCGCCGGGCACGCCCGTGGTGGTCGACGGTCGGCAGACCGACGCGGCCACCGTCACCGCCGAGGTGATCCGGCAGGGTCGCAACGCCGTGCTGATCACCGGCGTCATCGCCTTCGCCGTGGAGGTGGTGGCCGGCGCGGTGGTGTCCTGGGTGCTGGTCGGGCGCGCCCTGCGACCGCTGTCCACGCTGACCCGGGCCGCCCGGTCGCTGTCGGAATCGTCGCTGGACCAACGGATCTCGCTGCAGGGACCGCGGGACGAGGTGGCACTGCTGGCCGACACGCTGGACGAGATGACCGGCCGGTTGCAGGACGCGTTCGACGCGGAGCGCCGGTTCGTCGCCAACGCCTCGCACGAGTTGCGCACCCCGCTCGCGGTGATCCGCACCGAGATCGACGTCACGCTCGCCGATCCCAACGCATCCGTCCAGGACCTGCGGCGGATGGCCGAGGTCGCCCGGGAGGCGACCGAGCGTGCCGACTCGCTGGTGGGCGCCCTGCTGGTGCTCGCGCGGACCCAGGCCCGCGGCGTCACCGAGCGGACCGACCTCGACCTGGCGGACCTGATCGAACCCGCCCTGTCGGTGGTGGACGGCGATCGTGCCGCCAAGGATCTGACCGTGACGGTGCAGGCGAGCCCGGCGCCGGTGACGGGAGAGCGGGTGCTGCTGGAGCGTCTGGTGGGCAACCTGGTCGAGAATGCGGTGCGGCACAACGTGACCGGCGGCTGGATCCGGGCGAGAACCGGCCTGCGGGACGGCCTCGCGACGCTCACGGTCGCCGCGTCCGGACCGCGGATCGACCCGGACGCCGCGGGCCAGTTGTTCGAGCCGTTCCGGCAGGGCCGGGAGCGGACCGGCCGGGCCGGCACCGGGCTCGGCCTGTCCATCGTGCGGGCCATCGCCCAGGCACACGACGGGGCCGCGCGGGCCACCGCGGTGCCGGGCGGTGGGCTGGAGGTGCAGGTGACGCTGCCGGCCCGCACCGGTGCGGCGACCCGGGCGGGCGCGGAGGGGTAGCGGTCGCGCCCGAACGCGCACGGGTCCAAGATCGGATCATGGCGCGGCTCCGGGTCCTCGATCTCGACCTGCCGCCGGACGTGTTCGCCATCGTGATGGCCACCGGCATCGTCTCGGTGGCCGCGAACGACCACCGGTACTGGCGGATCGCCATCGCGCTGGCGGTCGTCGCGTCGGTGTTGTTCGTGGTGCTGACCGTCGGGCTGGGGCTGCGGATCCTGACCCGCAGCGGCGTGATCGTCGCCCAGTCCACCGATCCGGACGTGGCGCTGCGCATGTTCACGTTCG
>JBIQML010000868.1:0-1748 GCA_044463405.1 Nakamurella lactea
TCATCTCGACGTCGTAGGTGGTGCGCATCTTGAGCCGCTGCGCCTCCAGCAGCTTGCCCTGCCGCTCGAACTCGGCGAGCCGGTCGGCCAGTTCCTCTTCGATTCCGGCGATCGCCTTTTCCATCCGCTCCGGACCGGCGACATAGTGCGTCGCCGGGAAGATGCGCAGCTCTTGCACGGTGCGCACGATCTCGCCGGTCACCGGGTGCAGGTAGTGCAGCGCCTCGATCTCGTCGCCGAAGAACTCGAGGCGGATCGCCAGCTCCTCGTAGGCGGGGATGATCTCCACGGTGTCGCCGCGCACCCGGAAGGCGCCGCGGGTGAAGGCGATGTCGTTCCGCGAGTATTGGACGTCCACCAGCGCCCGGAGCAGCGCGTCCCGGTCCAGCGTCATGCCCACGTGCACCGGCAGCGACCGATCCAGATACGACTGCGGCGTGCCCAGGCCGTAGATGCAGGACACCGAGGCCACCACGATCACGTCGCGCCGCGACAGCAGCGACATGGTCGCCGAGTGGCGCAGCCGCTCCACGTCCGAGTTGATCGATGAGTCCTTCTCGATGTAGGTGTCGGTCTGCGGGACGTACGCCTCCGGCTGGTAGTAGTCGTAGTACGAGACGAAGTACTCGACGGCGTTGTGCGGGAACAGCTCTCGCAGCTCGTTGGCCAGTTGGGCGGCGAGCGTCTTGTTCGGCGCCATGACCAGCGTGGGCCGCTGCATCTTCTCGATCAGCCAGGCGGTGGTCGCCGACTTGCCGGTGCCGGTGGCGCCCAGCAGCACCACATCGCGTTCGCCGCGGCTCAGTCGGGTCTCCAATTCCTCGATGGCCTGCGGTTGATCACCGGACGGTTGGTAGTCGCTGACCACCTCGAACCGCGCCGACGTGCGCGGAATGTCACCGACGGGCCGGAATTCCGAGACGGCGAGGACGGGATGTTCCGATGCGAATGCCACGTCCTTCAGGGTACGTCGCGGCACCGACGGGGTTTCCTGACCAGCGGCTCGGCCGTGCCGCTGGTCCGGAGTCGCGATCAGTATCGACGGCGTCGTCACCGGGCGGTACCCGCGGCCACGTGCATAGCTGGCCCGTCACACGCGGCGTGGGACTACCGGCGGCGACCGCCCGGTGAAGCATCCCGCAGGTGGTGCCACAGTCGCTCGACCTGGCTCCGCAGGTCCGCCTCGTCGCCGTTGTTGCGGATGACGCTGTCCGCGAGCGCCACGCGCTCGTCGTCCGAGATCTGCGCGGCGATGCGGGCCCGCGCGTCCGCCTCGGAGAGTCCCCGCGCGATCAGCCGCCGCACCCGCACCGGCACATCAGCGACGACCACTACGACAGCGTCGAACTGTGCGGCCTGGTCCGCCGATCTCAGGATGGGGATGTCGTTGACGACGACGGTGCCCGGGGCGGCCTCGTCCACGATGCGCCGGAACTCGGCTCGCACCCGCGGGTGAATGATTCCCTCCAGTCGGCTGCGGGCGGAGTCGGCGTCCGGCGCGGCGAACACGATCTCGGCGAGGGCCGCCCGATCCAGCGTGCCGTCGCCTGCCAGCACCGTCGAGCCGAAGGCGGCCACCACCTCCGCCAGTCCCGGCGTGCCGGGCTCCACCACCTGCCGGGCGATCTTGTCGGAGTCCACCACGATGGCCCCGAGCTCCGCCAACATGCGCGAGACGGTGGACTTCCCGGCGCCGATTCCGCCGGTGACCGCCACGGTGCGCACGGGCGGCGTCGCGCCCGCGGCGC
>JBIQML010000869.1:0-1745 GCA_044463405.1 Nakamurella lactea
TGGCCGACCACGACTGGGTGGCGGTGCGAGCCATGGTGCGCCGGCGTGAGGTGAACCCGGTGATGGATGCGCTGTCCGCGCTGGGCGCGCAGGCGATCCTGGCCTACGACATCCGCTCCTGCCGGCTGTAGGGCGGGGCCGCGTCGGGGACCCGTGTCGGCCCCGGGCGGTCGATATGCGTGCGCCTCGCGCGATCGATCTGCGTGGGCCCCGGGCGGTCGATCTGCGTGCGCCTCGCGCGGTCGATCTGCGTGGACCCCGGACGGTCGATCTGCGTGTCGATCTGGCATCTGCGTGCGCTGTTGCACACGCAGATCGACAATCGGCACGCGGATCGGGAGCCGGATCGGGCGGGGCACACGCGGATCGACAATCGGCACGCAGATCGGGGGCAGGCGCCCACTGAGGTCGACGATCGGCACGCGGATCGGGAGCCGGCTACGCGGCGGCGGGGCTCAGGTCGGCAGCGGCCTGTCCGTCGGCAGCCGCACCTCGCCCAGGGGGCGCAGGGTCAGCGTCTGCGCGGCGCGCCCGACCGGGCCCGAGATGTCGTGCAGCACCGATGCCGTGAGCCCGACGCCGTCCGGACCGAAGGTGACCGAGGTGTCCAGACCGATCCACGGCCCCACCGGTCGCCGCACCAGGTGCACCGTCAGATCGGTGTTCGGGAACAGCATGGTGGTCGGGTCCGCGCGCACCGCGATGCCGTTCGCGGTGTCGATCAGGCCGGCGAACCTAGCCAGCGCGGACGCGCGCTCGCCGGCCACCAGTTCGACGTCGGTGCGAATCCACGCCCGACCGCGCCCGGGCATCCAGCCGGGGAGCACCCGGAAGTCCAGCGACCGGATGAAGCCGCCCTGCCAGATCGCCGAGCCCTGCCACGGAAGCCCCTCGTCGGGCCCCGGCAGCGGATCCACCGCGCCACCGGCGAGGGCGGAGGTGTCCGAGGCCGCCAGCCGCCAGGCCGTCGCGCGCACCACCACCCGACCGCCCGCGGACATCTCGGACTCGACCAGTTCGATGGTCCGGCCCGGCCGGATCACCCGTGCCGTGACCTCGACCTCGCCGCCCGGGATCACCCCGAGTATGTCGAAGGCCACCCGGGACAGGATCAGGTCGTCGCGGGGCTCGCACTCCTCGATCGCCCGCACCAGCAGGCCGGACACCGGGGCCATGTGCTGGTGATCCGTCGCCCAGGCTCCCTGCGCGTGCACCGTGGAGCGGAACCGGCCGGGTCCGAGTGCCTCGTAATAGGCGTGCGGCTCGGGCTGGGTGGCGGCGGCGGTCACCCCCCAGACCCTAATCCTTCGTGACGATCGTGACGGCCGGAGCCGTCGCCGTCGGGGCTGTGACCGGTGCGGTGGCCGTGTCGCCGTCGCCGGACGGGACCGGCTGCGCCGCCGCCCGGTGCGGGGCGACGTACGGCGGGACGGTGCCGCCGAACTCCGGGCACAGCGACTGGAACGAGCACCAGTCGCACAGCTTGCTGCGGCGCGCGGGGAAGCGGCCGGTCTGGGTGGCCCGCTCGATGGCACGCCAGAGCGCGACGACGCCGCGTTCGAACGCCAGCAGGCCAGCCTCGTCGGGGGAGTACTCCAGCAGCTTGGCGTCGCCCAGGTACACCAGCCGCAGCCGCGCGGCCACCACACCGCGCAGCCGGTAGAGCATCAGCGCGTAGAACTTGAGCTGGAACAGCACGTCGCCCGCGTAGTGGTCCGCCGGCGACCTGCCGGTCTTGTAGTCCA
>JBIQML010000870.1:0-1742 GCA_044463405.1 Nakamurella lactea
CCCCGATCACGTTCCTGCTCTTCTACTACATGATGGCGCTGGCGATCATCATGGGCGCGCAGTTCAACAACGCCACGCTCGAGTACTACCCGCCGCGGGTCTCGCCCCGGGAGATGCGCAAGTGGCAACGCTTCGAGCCGGTGACGGAGCCCCGGGACGACGGATGACCACGATCGCCGCCGGCGCTGCGCGTCGACGACGGGTTCAACCCCCGGCAGGTTCCGAGCGCGATACCGACCATCGACGCCTGCAGGCTCGGCCAGAGCAACGTGAGTTCGGGCCCGCCCGGAGCGGAGCCTGTGCGCTAGCCAGTGTCGAGCGGATCGGCTCGCGGCACTGCGGGCTCGTCGACCGCATTGGCTAGCGTGGTACCGTGCCCCGCTCCCGCGACGACGAGTCGCCACCCGCCGGCGAGGTCTTCATCGTGGGCGGGGACGGATCACCGGATGCGGGGCGGCCCGAGCCGCACGGTCCACGGCCACGGTCGACGGCCACCTCCCGCCGAATAGGGCTCGTCGTCGGCGCTGCGATGATCTTCGTGTTCGGCATGATCGTGGGCCGGACCAGCACGGGCGCCGGCAACGCCGGCGGGTCGCCCACGTCCTCGACGGGCACCGCCGCCTCGATGACCCGCGGGTCCACGACGTCGACCGGCCCCACCACGGTGCACGACCGCATCTCCACGACATCGCCCGGACCGACGATGACGACCACCGGTCCGCCCGCCCCCGCCGAGCATCGGAGCGTCACCATCTCGTCGGCTGCTGTGGCGCCGCTGCTGAACCCGGCGTTCACCTCCGCGATCGCCCTTCCCATCCCCGGCCAGCCCGACATCCAGTCCCTGGCCGTGGTGGACGGCCATCTGGTGGCACTCGCCCCGGGCTACCTGGTGCGGATCTCCCGGGACGGCCACGGCGGCCTGTACGCCGACCAGACCTACAACGTCGGGCTGCCGCTGGGCGATCCGAGCTACGCCCGATGGGAGTTGCTGTCCGACGGGACGTCGCTGTGGGCGATCTCGCTCGGTGGCGCGAACCGCGTGTACCGGATCGACCCGTCGACGCTGCAACCGGTCCAGGAATTGAACGCGCCGGTGCCGTCCGATTCGGTGGTGAGCGCCGCCGCTCTCGACGGTCACCTCTACCTGAACACCGATGTCGGCGTGTACGACGTCGGGCCGACCGTGCATCACCTCGGCCAGCAGTCGGTCGTGGCCCGCGGCGGGCGGGCGCTGGTCGCCGACCCGACCCGACACCGATTGCTGGTGCTCAACAACGACGACGGGTGGGCGGTCACCGCCTACCAGCCACCCCGGTTCGATCCCGTCGCGAGCGCGCGGTTGCCCATCGATGCGCAGGCCATTGCGGTGGCCAACGGGTCCATCTGGGTGGTGGGAACGACATCGGGCGCGGACTCGCACCTCGCGCTCGACCGGCTCGACCCCACGACGCTGACAGTGGCCGGGCACGGCAGCATCGCGCACTTCCCGACGTCGACGGGGACCGTGGCGGCGAGCGGCAGCAGCCTGTGGCTCCGCGGCGGCGCCAACGACACCGAGTTGTGGTGCCTGGACCCGCACAGCGGGGCCGCATCCCAGCACTGGTCCGCGCTGCCCGGCGTGGTCGCCGCCCGGGCGGGCCGAGCATTCGTCGCGGACGGGAACGTCGTCGGCCAGCTCGGTCTGCTCACCTGCGCCGGGTAGCCGTCCGGCCCGGTGTCGCCACGCGAACGGGTGCCGTCCA
>JBIQML010000871.1:0-1733 GCA_044463405.1 Nakamurella lactea
CTCCGCGCAACGTCACCGGACTGGTGGACGCGCTCGCGTCCGATGGGATGGTCGAGCGATGCCCGCATCCCACCGACCGGCGCGCCATGCTGGTATCCCTCACCGCCAAGGGAACCGAGTCGATGACGCAGATGGTCGACGACCACCGTCGGCTTGCCGACCTCCTGTTCGGCACGCTGCCCCGAGCGCGGCTCGACGAGTTCACGGCCACGATCACGGACCTCGCCGACCGGTTGGACAGGGCAATCGCCGACGAGAAGGCGGCCCGATCATGAGCACCAAGTCCGCTCTCGCCATTGCCTCGCGATACGAGACGGCCATGTGGCGCAGCCTGTTCATGTGGATCGCACGAAAACCCAGAAGCGCTCGGCCCGACGACGATCTGTTCGGCTACGACAGGGCGGCGGCCCCCATCATCTGGGCCTTCGTCGTGCTGAACTTCATCGAGGTCCCCGCGGTCCATTTCTTGATCCCGTGGCTGTGGGCTCGGATCGTGTTGCTGGTCGCTGGAGTGTGGGGGACGGTGTGGATGGTCGGCATGATCGGCGCCGTGAAAGTTCATCCGCATGTTGTGGGGGCCGACGGCATCCGGGTCCGCCACGGATTCCTGGTGGACATGACTTTTCCCTGGGAGGCCATCGCTTCCGTCTCGTCCGGTGTGCGGGGCACCTCGAGCACCAAGCAACTGCAGGTCCACGGCACTCGCGTCAGTGTCGTTGTCACCGGACAGACGAACGTCGCGATTCATCTGGCGACGCCGGTGCCGCATAGGATCAAGGGCACGCTCGTGGACGTCACCGAGGTGCACCTGTTCGCGGACGATGCCGCGGCCATGGCCCACGTGTGCCGCGAGCGCCTGGCCGCCTTTTCCCAGCGCGATTCGGTGGATCGATAGGAGTGAGGGCCGGTGGGTTCGACTCCGCCGCGATGGCTCCGCCGGGCCGCACCGGCGCTCCGCATGCCGGCCAGGCTCGACCGCCCAGGGCTGCGATGGGCTCTTCGGCTGTGCTCGCCCTTCCCGATCCTCGTGCTGACCCACCGGGGCCGGCGCAGCGGCCGTCGCTATCGCACACCGGTGGAGCTGTTGGCCGGCTCGCCGTCCGGCGACATGTTTCGTGCTGCCCTTCGCCGGTCATCGGAGTGATTGGTTCCGCAACGTGGCGGCCGGCGGGTTGGTCGAGGGCAGTTGTCGCGGCCGAAGCGGGCCGTTGACGTGGCGCCTTGCGGACACCGACGAAGCTCAGCGGGTGCTGGAGAACTACCGAAGCCGGCATCGCATCTACGTGCGTGCGTTGATGGCCGTCGTCGCCCGCGTCAACGATCTGCCGCGACGGCCCTCCAGCGCCGAGATCGCCGCCGCCCTTCCCGTCGTCGTGTTCCATTTCGATACCTAGGAGTGTCGGATAGCGCCATGCCGCGTTGCCGACGGCGTTCTGGGCGGTTTGCCCGAAATGCCGCTGCACGTGCAGCGCGTGGGGCCAGCGAGCAGCGTTAGGAGGTCTCGGGCGGACCGATGCGCGCGCCGTCAGGATGCCCGATGCCGTCGAGCAGCGCCTGGAGCAGACCCGCGGCACTACGAAGCCGCTGTTCTGCGGCCGAGTCGGTCCCGGCCAATGACTCCGCGGAAGTGTGCAGCTCGGTGATCTCGCGGCGCACGACGTCGATCATGTCCTGCTCGGTCAGCACGCGACGCGCCACGTCTGTGCGGCCGGCCCCGGCCACGGACGATTCGA
>JBIQML010000872.1:0-1732 GCA_044463405.1 Nakamurella lactea
GTGCTGGTCGGCGTCTGGTCCGGCCGATCCTGCGGCTCCGCGGCCGTCGCCGACGCGTCGATGACCGTGCTCGCGGCGCTCGCGGAGACCGCCGGTTCGGTGGTGCTGGACGCCCTGGTGCAGCGCCGCCCGCAGCCCGACCCGGCCACCTACATCGGGTCCGGCAAGGTCGCGGAACTGGCCGACGTGGTGGCTGCGACCGGTGCGGACACGGTGATCTGCGACGGCGAGCTGTCCGCCGGGCAGCTGCGCAACCTGGAGGAGCGGCTGCGCGTGAAGGTCGTCGATCGCACGGCGCTCATCCTGGACATCTTCGCCCAGCACGCACGCTCCAAGGAGGGCAAGGCGCAGGTCGAACTGGCCCAGCTCAACTACCTGCTGCCCCGGCTGCGGGGCTGGGGTGCCGCGCTGTCCCGGCAGCGTGGCGGTCGGGTCGCCGCCGGTGCCGGCATCGGCTCGCGCGGCCCTGGTGAGACCAAGCTGGAACTCGACCGTCGCCGGATCGGCCGGCGCATCTCGCAACTGCGCAGCGAGCTGGCAGGGATGAAGCGGGTCCGACAGACCAAGCGCGCCACCCGCAGGGCCAACCGGGTGCCGGCGGTGGCCATCGCGGGTTACACCAATGCTGGCAAGTCCTCCCTGCTGAACCGGCTCACCGACGCCGGAGTGCTGGTGCAGGACGCCTTGTTCGCCACGCTGGACCCGACGACCCGGCGGTCCCGCACCACCGACGGCCGGGTGTACACCCTCACCGACACCGTCGGCTTCGTGCGGCACCTGCCGCACCAGCTGGTGGAGTCGTTCCGCTCCACGTTGGAGGAGGTCGCCGACGCCGACCTGATCCTGCACGTGGTGGACGGCTCCGATGCCCACCCGGAGGATCAGGTCTCCGCGGTGCGGGACGTGCTGAGCGAGATCGACGCCGGCAACGTCCCCGAGCTGATCGCGGTCAACAAGGTCGATGCCGCCGATCCGGTGACGCTGGCGCGGCTGCGCCACCTGCTACCGGGGGCGTCGTTCGTCTCGGCGCGGACCGGGGAGGGGATCGCCGAACTGGCCGAGCGGATCGGCGCCGCGTTGCCGGACCCCGCGGTGCCGGTGCGGGTGCTGGTGCCGTTCACCGCGGGTGCGCTGGTGTCCCGGGTGCATGCCGAGGGGACGGTGCTGTCCGAGGAGCACACCGAGGACGGGACGTTGCTGTCGGCGCGGGTGCCCGCGGACCTGGCGGGCGCGCTGGCCCCGTTCGGTGCCGGCTGAGTCCCGGCCCGGTGGTCGGTGTCCGGTGGGCGGTGCCCGGTGCCCGGGCGCGGGTGCTCATCGCGCCGAACCCCTGGCGGTCGTCCCGGCCGGATGCCGCGGCAATTCGACCCCGCGGCGCGGTCCGGACGGCCGATTGTTGGGTATGGTGGGCGGTGCAGGGCCAGAGCGTTCCGATTCACCCGGTGGCGACGCCGTGATGAACGAGGAGGTTGCACGATGGGTGGCTTGATGTGGTGGCACTGGGTGCTGATCATCGCGGCCTTCATCCTGATATTCGGTGCGAGGAAGCTCCCTGACGCCGCGCGCGGTGTCGGCCGCTCGCTGCGCATCCTCAAGTCCGAGGTATCGGCCATGCACGACGACGACGACAAGAACAAGCCGCCGGCCGAGACGGACGCGTCCTCTACGGTCGCCACCCCGCAGCAGCAGATCGCGGCCGCGCCGGTAGCGCCGACCGCCCAGACCCCTCCGG
>JBIQML010000873.1:0-1722 GCA_044463405.1 Nakamurella lactea
CGCCCGGCAGACCCGGCGGCCGCCGACGGCGCTGTCCCCCGGAGAGGTGGCCCTGGTGGTCGACTTCACACCGCCCGCCGGGCAGAAGCTCGACGACCGGTACGGCGATCCGACCCGGCTCGAGGTCAGCGCCACGCCGGCGACGTTGCTGCAGGCCGGCGCCGGATCCGGGCCCGGGTTGCGCAGGACCATCAGGCTGGGCGCCGGTGCGGCCGGCGGGGTGCTGCACATCAGCGTGCAGGCGGCGGCGTGCGACGGCGACCCGGCGACCGGCCAGGTGCCCGAGTTCGCCGCGTGCCACCTGTACCAGCAGGACTGGGGAATACCGGTGACGGTGGACCCGGCCGGGTCCGGCGAGCTGGTGCTTCCGCTGCGCGCCACCTGATTCTCCGCTGCCCGCAGCCCGTTTGCGTTCCCCCAGGCGCGGAGGGGTTCTTGACGGCCGCCGGTGATGGTCTGCTACTCTCGGCGCAGGTCATGAGTTCCAGCGTCAAGCCCCGGCTTGCTGGACGGCAACCCTCCTCTCGCGGCGGGGTGCTCCGGGTGAGGACCTGGCGGTCGCCGGACGGCGTGCCGCAAGCGCGGGCCTCCGGACGGGGCCCCAACCGGAAGTGAGGGTTCCCATGTCCGAGTGTTGTTGTTGATGCCCTGAGGCAGCCGGGTTTTCAGCCGGATCGCGCCGATACCCGTTGCCACGTCACCGCTCTTGTGGGTCGTCCTGCGACGATCGCGTTCCCGTCGACACGCCTCGGCGATGGCGCGCGCCCCGAGGGCGCCCCTCGTCCCCTTCCCGCAGCTACGTAGGAGATTTCCCATGACCAGCACGCTGTCCGACACCAGCACCGAGAACACCGAGACCGACACCGATCTGACCCGCATCGTGGACGCCACCGCGGCCGCCGTCACCGCCGCGCCGGACCAGGCCCGCGCGGTGTTCCGGGCCGAGGCCACCGCCCACGGTCCGGTCGCCAGCACCATCACCCTGGGCGGCTACCGCGTCGAGGTCGACGAGCCACCCGCGCTGGGCGGCGGCGCCGCGGCGCCCAACCCGGTCGAGTACTACCTGGCCTCGCTGCTGTCCTGCCAGATCGTCACCTACCGGTTCTTCGCCGACCGGTTGGGGCTGACGGTGGACAGCATCACCGCGTCGGCGGAGGGCGACCTGGACGTGCGCGGCTTCTTCGCGCTGGACGACGAGGTGCGGCCCGGGTTCACCGAGGTGCGGGTCCAGGTGACGATCGCCGGGCCCGACGACCCGGAGCAGTACCAGCGGCTGCGGGAGACCGTCGACCGGCACTGCCCGGTGCTGGACCTGACCAGCAACCCCACCCCGGTGGTCACCACGCTCACGGTGGATCGGTAGGTCCTGTTCCGCGGCGCCGCCGACCCGGTCCCCTCCAGTCCGGGACGGCGGCATCGCGGACTGGAGGGGACCGCACCGCACCCGGCATAGGGTGGCGGCATGCCCGGCTGGCTGGTGGTGCTGCTCGCGGTCGTGGTGCTCGGCGCCGCGCTGGCGGGCCTGCCGTGGCTGTCGGCCAGGGCGCGACGACGCGGGCTCGGTGGATCGCCGTTGACCCCGTTCGACGAGATCTGGCATCCCGCCGCGCACCGGGCGCGGATCGACATCGAGGTGCAGGCCGAGCAGGTCGCGCCGGCCCCGTCACCGGGCGATCCGCCGCCAGGACCCTGATAGACCGGGCTCTCAGCTCGCGGGGGCTC
>JBIQML010000874.1:0-1715 GCA_044463405.1 Nakamurella lactea
CGGTGCACCCGGAGACCGCCATCGACATGGCGGTCCAGTCCCTGGGTCCGCAAGAGGCGAGCCTGGTCAACCTGAACGACTACATCTGCGATCCCGCTGTGTGCCGACCAGTGGTGGGCGGAGTCGTGGTCTACCGGGACGAGAAGCATCTGAGCCGGACCTACACGATGACGCTGGTGCCCTACCTGCAGCGCGATCTGCTGCAGATACCCGCGCTTCAGGCAGATCCGTCGACCTCGCGGCCGGGGTGACGGACCGTCCGTAGGCCGGCAGCTGGACCGCCGCGGCTCACAGTTCGACGGCCAGCCGGCACACCTGCGGATCCTCGTTCTTGTACACGGCCAGTCCGTGCCCCTCCAGGCGGCGAACGACCCGTCCGCCCACGCCCTCGAGTTCGGCGACCACAACATCGGGGTCGACGAAATGGCGGTAATGCTCCCCGAACTCGTGCTTGGTGGGCTCCGTCCGGAATTCCACGTAGATCCGGCCCCCGGGGGGGAGCGCGGTGCCGGCGAACGCCCAGAGGTTCTGCCGGCCGCCGTCGTCGATGGCGTGCAGCAGGAAGCGCCCGTAGACCACCTCCGGTTGCAGTTGCTCGCGAACGCGGGTGGCGATCTCGATCACTTCCGGACGGTCGTACAGGTTGGCGCGCCAAAAGGTGGTCGGCAGCCCGGCGTCCTGGGCCGCTCGGGCCGCCGACTCGACCGCCGCCTCGGCGTAGTCCAAGCCCATGCACCGGAAGCCCTCGCGGGCGAACCACAGGGTGTCGCGGCCCGTGCCGCTGCCGACGTCCACCAGGCTGGTGCCGGCCGGTTCCCATTGCGCGACCCACTGCGCGAAGGGCGAGGGGGAGTTCGGTACGGCCACGCTGGTCCGGCTGTGGTAAAAGCTTTCCCAATACTCCCGATGCTCTCCGCTATCGGTGACGGTCGACGTCGCGGGCGCACCGGCACCGGTGTGCGTGGCATGGAGATCCTCGGGATGCATCCAGGTCCTTCTCTCCTGTGGTCGGCGTCTGCCGGTGCACACTACTGCGTCCTGCGTCTAGTGCGCGTCGAACGCGTCCAAGCGCGCACGGAGCGCTTGGTCGTCGCGGTCGGACGACGGTAGCAGAAGCTGGCCGACCAGATCGGTCAACTCGGCCATCCTGCGATTGAGCTGCCGACTCTGATGGACCTCGTCCTCGAGCGCGCTGAGGCGGGCCAGAGCCGGATCCACCTTGTCCGCAACAACTCGCGTCTCCAACCGGTCCTGCCGTCGGGTCACCTCGCGTACCGGATCGCCCATGGCGCGCAGGTGGTTCTCGATCTCCTGCAAACGCTGACCGAGGTCGCTGAGTTGCTCCTCCTGCGCGCGCTGGCGACGGTCGAT
The DNA here is from genome assembly GCA_044463405.1 of Nakamurella lactea. Taxonomy (GTDB): domain Bacteria; phylum Actinomycetota; class Actinomycetes; order Mycobacteriales; family Nakamurellaceae; genus Nakamurella; species Nakamurella lactea_B. Next base: position 1,372 of record JBIQML010000874.1, read on the forward strand.
GGCCGTCAGCCTGCTGCGCATCCTGGCGAGCCCATCCTCGATGTGGCCCGTTCCGGCAGCACGCCGGGCGACCGAACGAACGACCTTCTTGAGCGGGTTTCTCACCTAAGACCACCTCACCACGAGTCGGCATCGGGGCGGCACGTGCTCGTCGGCACTATCCGTCGCGTCCGATCGTTCCAGGATCTCGATCGTGCCACCGCGCTCCGTGATCTCGTCGCGTAGCTGGTCGACCGACAATTGGGCCTGCCATTGACCCGCGAAGGGCTGCCGGGGCAGTGCACGCGGCCGCCGCACGAGGCGGACCTCCGTGTACAGCCGCCCGCGGACCCCGCCGAGGACCA
>JBIQML010000875.1:0-1710 GCA_044463405.1 Nakamurella lactea
GATCGGATGGCCCGACGCTTCGGCAAGGAGATGGGTCCAGCTGCGCGGTACCACGCCAGCCCGGCCGCCAGCGGCATCTGATCGGCCCGGGTCGAGACCACCAGCGGCCACAGCAGCAGGTTCCAGGAGAACAGGATCGTGGTGATGGCCAGCACGCTGACGGCAGGGCCGACCAACGGCAGCATGACACTGGTGAACGTGCGCAGCGGCCCGGCACCGTCCAGCCGCGCGGCCTCCTCCAGTTCCATCGGCAGGTTGGAGAACGCGGTGCGCATCAGGAACGTGCCGAACGCGCTGAACAGCCCGGGGGCGACGATGCCGACCAGGGTGTTCAGCCAGCCCAGCGATTGCACGATCTGGTACTGCGAGAGCAGGTACACCTGCGACGGGATGAGCAGGATCGACAGCACCACCCCGAACAGGAACACCCGGCCGTGGAACCGCATGCGGGCGAACGCGTATCCGGCGAAGGTGCACAGCACGATCTGCACCGAGGTCTGCACGATGGTCATCAGCACCGACACCCGGAGCTGGCTGATAAATGGCAGCAGCCGGAACACGTCGGCGAAGTTGTGCCACTGCAGTTGCGCCGGCCAGAACGTCGGGACGACCGACTGCACCTCGGCCTGGGTGGACAGCGACATGATGATCTGCCACAGGAACGGGAAGGCCATCACGAACCCGCCCACCCCGAGCACCAGGTGGATCCACCACAACCGGCCGTCCCGCGGCACGGTCGAGCCAACCGGAACCGCCCGCCCGGTCCGGGTCGGCGGTGCGTTCCGCTCCGGTCGGGGCCGGTACCCCGTCAGCGCCCGGCCGATGGTGTTCATACCTGGACCCACCGCTTCTGCAGCCGGAACTGCACCAGGGTGATCAGTCCGATCAGCACGAAGATGACCATGGCGATCGCGGCCGCGAGGCCCTTCTCGTTCTGCACGAACCCGGACGAGTAGAAGTAGAAGACCACCGACATCGTCTTGGGCAGCACGGAGTTCGTGCTGCCCAGCAGGGCGTACAGCAGGTCGAAGAGCTGGAAGCTTCCGATCGTGGTGATCACCAGGACGAAGAAGATGCTCGGCGCCAGCATGGGCACGGTGATGGACCGGAACTGCCGCCACCGGGTGGCGCCGTCGACGCGGGCGGCGTCGTACATCTCCGGCGGAATGGCCTTCAGCCCTGCGCCGAGAATGATCATCGAGAATCCGAGGGAGGACCACAGGCCGACGATCGAGACGGCCAGCAACGCGAATCCCGGAGTGGCGATCCAGTGCGGACCGTCGATGCCGACCAGCGACAGCGCCCAGTTCAAGATCCCGAAGTCGCCGTTGAAGATGATCCGCCACACCAGCGCGATCGCCGCGGGCATGGCGATGTAGGGCAGGAAGAACAGCACCCGGTAGAACTGGGCGAAGCGCAGCCCGGGGGTCTGCAGCAGGTACGCCAGCCAGACCGCGAGCGGCACCCCGAGCAGCACGATCGCGGTGTAGATCGCGGTGTTCAGCAGGGACCGGTAGAACTCCGGGTCGGCGAACATCTGACGGTAGTTGGAGATCCCGGTGAAGCTGGCGCCGCCGAACACGCCCCACCTGGTGAAGGAGAACCACAGGGTCTGCAGGATCGGCCAGATGTAGAACACGCCGACGCCGGCCAGCAGCGGCCCGGTGAACAGCCACGGCCAGATCCCGTCGCCGCGCCGTCGAGCGCGTC
>JBIQML010000876.1:0-1701 GCA_044463405.1 Nakamurella lactea
GACGGCCGCGTGATCCAGGCCGGCACCCCGCACGACATCTACGAGAACCCGGCGGACGTCGCCACGGCCCGCTTCGTGGGTGACGCCGTCGTGCTGGATGGAACGGTGATGTCCTGCGACGGATCCGGCGCCACCGTGGACTGCGTGCTCGGTCCGCTCACCGGGCAGCTACAGAGCGCGCGGTCGCTGCCGGCCCAATCCTGTCTGGGCGCCTGCAAGGTGATCATCCGGCCGGAGGGTTTGCGCATGTCGCAGGTCGCGACGACGGGCCCGGCCGCGAGGGTGGTCGCCACCGAATACTACGGTCACGATGCGCTCACCACGCTGCGCCTCGGTGCCGACGGGACCGGGCCGGAAGTGCGCGTGCGCACCTCGGATGACGGGCCGTTGCCGAGCCCGCAGTCCCGCGTGCACGTCGAGGTCGCCGGCCGGGTGCTGGTGGTCCCGGCAGCGGCCGCTCCGGCATCCTGACCCAGCCGCCAGCCATCGCCTCGTGACGCACGGGAGCCCGCGCGCAACCTCCCCGTGAGGTTAGGTTAGGCTTACCAACATTGAACGACATCGGGTGCGGCCGCACGGCGTGCCCCACGACGAAAGGTACGACGTGTCCATCACCTTCCATCGCCCGCTGACGCGATTCGCCGCCGTCGGCGCGACGCTTGCCCTGGCACTCGGCGTCGCCGCGTGCGGAGCGTCGGGGCCGGCCGATTCCTCCGCGGATTCCGCGACCCAGCAGACGAATTCGTCACAGCAGGGGACGTCGGACGGGGCGTCGCCGCGCGACACCGCGGACGACGCACCGGCCGCACTGACGATCTACACCGGGCAGCACGAGGATCTGGTCAAGGATCTCGCCGCGAAATTCACCGAGGCCACCGGCATCGCCGTCACCATCCGCGCGGGCGACGACGCCGAACTGGCCAACCAGATCATCGAGGAGGGCGCCGGTTCGCCCGCCGACCTCTTCCTCTCCGAGGAACCGGGGCCGGTGGCCATGCTGGACAGCAAGGGCCTCCTGAGCCCGGTCGAGGCCAGCACACTCGACGAGGTCGACCAGCAGGTGGTGCCCAGCTCGGGGAATTGGATGCCGTACGCCGCGCGATCCCGGGTGCTCTACTACGATCCGTCGCTGATCACCGTCGACCAGCTGCCGAAGAGCATCCTCGACCTCAGCCAGCCGCAGTGGAAGGGGAAATTCGCCTACGCCCCGACCGGAGCGTTCACCGCGACGGTGAGCTACCTCATCTCCTCGATCGGCGCGGATAAGACTCTCGACTGGCTCGAGGGCATCAAGGCCAACGGTGTCAACGAACAGAAGAACGGCAAAGTCCGCGACAGCGTCGAAGCCGGCCAGCACGCGTTCGGCCTGTCCAACCACTATTACTGGTGGATCCTGGCCAACGACAAGGGCGGTCCGGATCACCTGCACAGCAAGATCTACTACTTCGATCATCCCGATGCCGGTGGCCTGGTGCTCGCGTCCGGCGCGGCGATCGTGAAGGCGAGTGCGCATCAAGCCGAGGCGCAGCGGTTCCTGGCGTGGCTCGGCTCGGCTGACGGCGGGCAGCGGCTGATCGCATCCAACGCCGCCGCACAGTATCCGGTGGCGCCCGGCGTGCAGAGCCAGGCGGGTTTGCAACCGCTCAGCGACCTGCACGCTCCGCAGGTCGACCAGTCCGTCTTCGCCGACACCGCCGCCGC
>JBIQML010000877.1:0-1700 GCA_044463405.1 Nakamurella lactea
CGGATCCAGGAGATGTTGCAGACGCTCAGCGGCGCCACCGAACTCGCCCGCCCCGCACCGGGTGGCACAGATGAGCTCACCGGCCGGAGCGATCGGTGAGCAGGAGCAACCCCGAAACCGGCAGCCCGTACGACCTGTACATCGTCGGGCTCGGCATCGTCAGCGTTCGGCAGGTCACGCGGGAGGCCGAGAGCGCCATGCGCCGGTCCACCGAGATCTTCTACGCTTCTGACGCGATCGGGATCGAGACGTACCTTGCCGACCTGTGCCCGACGGTGACGGAGATCTACGTATCGACCCTCCGGGAGGGCGAGGACCGCCTGTCGAAGTACAACCGGATCGCCGCCACCGTGCTGGAGGCCGCGCTCGATCATCCTCCCGTCACCTTCGCGGTCGCCGGGCACCCGATGGTCTTCGTCTACCCCACCCAGCAGATTCGCGCCGTGGCCGCCGACCTTGGCCTCCGCGTGGCCATCCTCCCGGGGATCTCGGCATTCGACTGCATGATCGTCGACCTCGGTCTTGATCCCGGAACCAGCGGCGTGCAAATGTTCGAGACCACAGGACTGCTGTTGCAGCAGCGACCACTGCAGCCCGACGTGCCCTGCTTCCTGTGGCAGATCGGCTCCGTGGAGACTCGCCTGTTCACCCGGATGCGCAGCGCGCCGGAACGCTTCACCCGCCTTCAGCAACACCTGATGAAGTTCTATCCCGCCGATCATCTCGTCACCGTCATATACAGCTCCTCCCATCCGCTGGCCGAACCGGCACTCCTCGAGTTCCCCATCGACCGGATGCACGAGCATGCTGAGGAGATCCATCCGGGCGCCACCTTGTACATCCCGCCCGCGTCTCACGCCGACATCAAGGACCTCGAGCTACGCGAGCTGGTGGACAGTGCCCAGCACCTGAGGTCCATCACCAGCCAGCCGGCATGACGAACCGAACCGCATCGAGGGCCACCCGAGTCGAAAGGGCTCTGCCATGACAACGACCGAGCAGCCCTCCACGACGACCCGCCCGGTGCCGGACCCGATGCGCGGGACCTCGCTGGCGGCCGGAGTCCTGTACCTGATCACCTTCGTGTCGATGCCCACCATCGCCTTGTACCGGCCGCTGCGGGAGCGGGCCGACTTCATCCTCGGATCCGGCAGCGACACCGGGGTCCTCTGGAGCGCGCTGTCCGAGGTCGTCGTCGCGCTCGCCTGCGTCGGCACGGCCGTGGTGCTGTTCCCGGTGGCGAGGCGTTGGAGCGAGACGGCCGCGCTCGGGTTCGTCGCCGCCCGGGTGCTCGAGGCCGGTCTGATCATCGTGGGCGTCGTCAGTGTGCTGTCGATGGTCAGCCTGCGGCACCAGGTGGCCGGAGGTGCCGCCGTCGATTCGGCAGCCCTGCTGGCAACCGGGCGCGCGCTGGCCGCCGGCTACGACTGGACCTTCCTGCTCAGCCAGAGCCTGATGCCGGTGGCCAACGCACTGTGCCTGGGCTACGTGATGTACCGGTCGGCCCTCGTCCCACGAATCCTGCCGATGGTCGGGCTGATCGGAGCGCCGCTGCTGCTGGCCTCCGACATCGCGGTCTTCTTCGGCCTGTACGACCGGATGTCACCGATCGCCGCCGTCGCCGCGATCCCGATCGCGGCCTGGGAGTTCTCGCTCGGCGTGTACCTGACGGTCAAGGGGTTCCGGCCCGGCGCACTCGT
>JBIQML010000878.1:0-1699 GCA_044463405.1 Nakamurella lactea
CGCGACAAGTCGGCCAACTTCTGGCCGCTGGCGATCCTGAGCTTTGGAGAGTCCTGGCACAACCTGCACCACGCCGACCCGACTTGCGCCCGGCACGGCGTGCTGCGCGGCCAGCTGGACACCTCGGCGCGCGCGATCTGGATCTTCGAGAAGTTCGGCTGGGTCTACAACGTGCGCTGGCCCAGCGCCCAGCGACTGGCCCGCATCCAGGCCACCGCGGGCGAGATGGGCCACTGAGCCCGGCCGCCTACTCCAGGTAGTTCTCCACGGTCGAGGCGTCGCGCACCGCGGCCTGATCGGGGTCGCCGCCGAACTCGCGGGCGGCCCGCCGCTGGCGCAGCAGGTCCCAGCACTGGTCGAGTTGGGTTTCGATGCTGGCCAGCCGGGCGTGCTCCTCACCGGCGGTGATCTCGGACCGGCCCAGCGAGCGTCGCAGCTCGTGCTCCTCGGTGATGAGGTCGCCGATCCGGGTCTGGATGTCACGGTCCTCGCTCATGCCAGGAACTATGCCACCGAGGAAGCCGCCTCGCGCCGCCCCGACGCCGGGAATTTCGGGTGGCCGTCGGGCGTACTCTCGATCCGGTACACCCCCTGTCGACTCGGCCGGGGGTTTGTTGGCGTGCGGTGCTCCTTGGAGAGGCCCCGCCGACCGCGGGGCGTGAGCGAGGGAGCAGACGGTGACGCAGGCAGTGGACACAGCGACGGTGACGGGCAGCCGGGCCCCCCTGGGCGGGCTGCTCGCCGCCGCGCTGCACGACCCGCTGCTGGCCGGCGTCGTCTCCGCCGCCGGCCGGCCGGCGAACCGGATCACCGGCCCGGTCGGGCTGCGGCCGTTCGTCACGGCGGCGCTGGCCGGATCGGCAGACGTGGGGGCCGCGGGCGTGCCGGTCTGCCTCGTCACCGCCACCGGGCGGGAGGCCGAGGTCGCCGCCGCGGCCGTCGGCGACCTGATCGGCGCTGCGCATGTCGAGGTCTTCCCGTCCTGGGAGACCCTGCCGCACGAGCGGCTGTCCCCCCGCGCCGACACCGTGGGCCGTCGGCTGCAGGTGCTGCGCCGTCTGGCGCACCCCGAGGAGCACCCGGCGGGCTCGCCGACCGTGATCATCACCACCGTCCGTTCGCTGATCCAGCCGATGGCACCCGATTTGGGCGAGCTGGAGCCGGTCCGGCTGATGGCAGGCGGCACCGCCGACCTCACCGCGACGGTGGCCCGGCTGGTCGATCTCGCCTACACCCGGGTCGACCTGGTCGAGAAGCGCGGCGAGATCGCCGTGCGCGGCGGGATCCTGGACGTGTTCCCGCCCACCTCGCCGCACCCGGTCCGGGTGGAGTTCGACGGTGACGACATCGTCGGCATGCGCACATTCGCGGTGGCCGACCAGCGCTCCATCGAGCCCGTCGCCGGCCTGGTGGCGCCGCCGTGTCGCGAGATCCTGCTCACCGACGAGGTCCGGGAGCGCGCCGCGCACCTGTCCACCGAGGCCACCGGCGACGCCACGCTGGCCGACATGATCGGCAAGATCTCCGCCGGGGTCGGCGTGGAGGGAATGGAGTCGCTGATCCCGGCGCTGCTGCCGGGCCGGCTGGTGATGCTCGGCGAGCTGCTGCCGGCCGGCACCCACGTGGTGCTGGCCGACCCGGAGCGGATCCGCACCCGCGCCGACGACCTGGTGCGCACCGGCGCCGAGTTCCTGGCCGC
>JBIQML010000879.1:0-1696 GCA_044463405.1 Nakamurella lactea
CAACTTGGCGGGACCCTGCCCCTTGCGAATGAGACCGGCCGCGACCAGCGATTCGGTGGTCACCTCCTCCCCTTCGGGGAGCTGGTTCACCGCATCGAGCCGGACGATCTGGTGCTCCACGCGCGAGAGGTTGGTGAAGCCACGCTTGGGAAGCCGGCGCGTGAGAGGCATCTGGCCGCCCTCGAAGTGCGGCTTCCCGCCGCCCGGGCCGTGGTGGCCCGCGCGCGCCTTGATGCCCTTGTGACCCTTGCCGGAAGTCTTGCCCGTGCCCGAACCGGGGCCGCGGCCAAGACGCTTGCGCGCACGGTGCGAGCCCGGCGCGCTCCGCAGGTTGTGCAGGCCGATCTTCTCGACCGTGTTCTCGTTCTCGCTAGCCATCTCTCGTCAATCCTCCACCGGGGTCACCTTGATCAGGTGACGCACCTGCTTGATCTGCCCGCGCAACGCCGGCGTGTCCTGCTTGGTCACCACATCCTGGTGGTGCCGGAGGCCGATGGACTCGAGCGTCCGACGCATCCGCGCCGGGTGCCCGATCTCGCTGCGTACCTGCTCGATCCGGACCTTCCCGGTCGTGAGTGTATTCTTTTCGGTTACGGCCGGCCCCTTACCAGGGTGCCAAACGAAAGTCCTGGCCATCAGACGGTCTCCTTCGAAACTGCGCGCGACTTGTAGTGCAGGCTGGAGGGCTCGATGCCCCGCTCACGTGCGATCTGCTCCACCGTGGTGAGCCGGGTCAGTCCGTCCATGGTCGCCCGCACCATGTTGTGCGGATTGGCCGATCCGAGGCTCTTGGTGAGGATGTCGGCAACGCCCGCGCACTCGAGAACCGCGCGCACCGCGCCGCCGGCGATCACGCCGGCACCCGGCGCCGCTGGCTTCAGCAGCACCCGGCCGGCGCCGTGCTCACCCACCACCTCGTGCGGAATGGTACCGCCCGTGAGCGGCACCTGCATCATGCCGCGCCGCGCCGCATCCACAGCCTTGCGCACCGCCTCCGAAACCTCGTTCGCCTTTCCGGTGGCCACGCCCACACGACCCTGGGCATCGCCCACGGCTACGAGCGCATTGAAGCTGAAGCGCCGGCCGCCCTTGACGACCTTCGCCACACGGTTGATGGCGATGACGTTCTCGACGAGGTCGCTCGCTTCGCGTCCGCCCTCGTTGCCACGTCCGGAGCCGCGACCGCCGCCCTCGCCGCCGCGTCCACCACCCGGACCGCCACGACCACCACCAGGTCCGCCGCGTCCGCCGCCCGGGCCACCACGACCGCCGCCCGGGCCGCCGCGTCCACGGCCGCCACCGCCGCCGCGTCCACCGCGGCCGCCACCCGGGCCACCACGACCGCCGCCGCCACCGCCGCTTCTGCCGCCCTGGGGCGCCTGACCGGCCGCGCTCATTCCGGAAACCACGTTCTCGTTGTCTGCCATTTTCAGAACTCCAACCCGCCTTCGCGGGCGCCGTCGGCCACCGCCTTCACGCGGCCATGGTACTTGTATCCCGCGCGGTCGAATACCACCTGCGTGATTCCCGCTGCCTTCGCCCGCTCGGCGATCGCCTTGCCGACGTTGAGCGCCCGCTCCGACTTCTTCCCCTCGCCGACCTTCAGATCCGAGACGGTGAGGATCGTGCGGCTCGACTGGTCGTCCACGATCTGCGCGTAGATGTGCTTGAGGGAGCGTCGTACCACGAGCCGCGG
>JBIQML010000880.1:0-1696 GCA_044463405.1 Nakamurella lactea
GTCCCGTACCGGACCCTGGGCGTTGGTCATGGTGGGGTCCAGGCTCAGCCCCGCCGCCGCTGCGGCGTCTGCCCACTGGGTGCGCAGGTGGTCGGTGGGGCAGACCACCACGACCCGCTGCACGAGCCTGCGGGACAGCAGGTGGCGGGCGGCGGCCAGCGCGAAGGTGGTCTTGCCGGCGCCAGGAGTGGCGGTGACGAGGAAGTCCTTGGGCAGCCGCTCCGTGTAGGCCTGCATCGCCTGGACCTGCCAGGGGCGCAACCGTTGCGGCGCGCCGGCATCCGGCAGTGCTGTGCGGCCCTGCGGCACGTGCCCCCCTCGCCCCTGATCACGCCCGTCCCGGGCCGGAGGCAGGTTATCGGGTCGCGGCGGCCGACGCGCCGGTGCGGGGCGATGCCGCAGGTGCGCCCGGCGTGTCAGGAGCCCGGCCGATCCCGCGGCCGGCCGATCGCGGAGTCGTGGGTGTCGCAACGCGCCATGACGCCTCGTGGCACCCACGACGCGCTTATCACAACTTCGCAGCATCCCGGGTGTCCAGGTGTGAGAGCCCACCCCGAGCGGGCATGCTGCACGGGTGACCAGCGCGGCCGGCGGACAGCGGGCCGCTCGGCCGGGGCCGGGCGGCCGGCAGGGCGCACCGCCATCCGGGCAGGCGCCCCCGCCGGTGGCTCCGTCACCGCACCGACCGTCCGGCTATGCCGAGGGCGCCTACCCGGTCGGTGACCCACTGGGTGCCGAGGCCTACGGCCAGCCCACCGAACCGGTGCGGCGACCGGACCAGGATCAGGGCGGCGGGCGGTCCCCGGACGATCGGCGCCGGCCCAGGCAGGTGTCCTCGTTCCCCGGCCACCGCACCACGCTGCCGTGGCCCCGTCCCGGCACCGGAGCGATACCCGCGGTGCCGGGGCCCCGTCGCCGTCGCTGGCTGAAGGTGATGGGACGGACGCTGTCCAAGGCATGGAGCGACTCGCTGTTCGGCCTGAGCTCGCAGGCCGCGTTCTGGTCGGCGCTGTCCACCGCACCCCTGCTGCTGGCGCTGCTGGGCATGGTGGGCTTCGTCGGGCACTGGTTCGGGCCTGACACGGTGGACGCCGTCCAGCAGCAGGTGCTGATCTTCCTGCACGGGCTGTTCTCCAGCGAGGTCGTGGACTCGCTGCTGGAGAAGAACGTCGCGGACATGCTGCACAATGGGCAGGCCGACCTGGTGTCCGTCGGGTTCTTCATCAGCCTGTGGGCCGGGTCGTCGGCGATCTCGGCGTTCGTGGAGGCCATCACCATCGCCTACGGCCAGCACGAGGTCCGGCACCCGGCGCTGGAGCGGTTCTTCGCGCTGGGCCTGTACCTGATCGCGCTGATCGCCGGGGTGATCACGCTTCCGTTGCTCGCCATTGGTCCCGAGGCGCTGACAAACCTGTTCCCGCAAGGCATCCGCGACACGGCCGGCACCATCATCTCGGTGTTCTACTACCCGGGCATCGTGATCGCACTGGTGCTATTGCTGGCCACCTTCTACAAGGTGGCACCGAAGCACAAGCACCCGTGGCGGCGCGGCATTCCGGGGGCGTTGCTGGCCACGGCGGTGTTCGTGGTGGCCTCCCTGGGCCTGCGGATCTACGTCAGCTACGTGTACACCCACGGCCTGACCTACGGGGCGCTGGCCACCCCGATCACGTTCCTGCTGTTCTACTACATGATG
>JBIQML010000881.1:0-1638 GCA_044463405.1 Nakamurella lactea
CAGCGACCCCAGCAACCCGAAGAGCCCACGGATCTCGAACTTCGGTACCGGCGGCGCGATACTGTGGTGAGCCGGTGACCTGCGGTCCGATCGGGGCCCCTCGAGAAGTCAGGAGCTGCGGAACGATGCCTGGTCGCGCGCAGGACTTCGTGCCGCGCTGGAGCACGGACGAGGGCGCGGAAAGGCGCCGTCACGTGCTGGACGCCTGGTCGCAGGGCTCCTCGTTGGACCCCGAACTGGTGGGCATGGTCGAGGGCAGGATCGACCTGCGCGGACTGACGATTTCCGGTGCGTCGCAGCGAACCCGGTTCGCCGACATCGAGATCACGGGGGTCGACCTCTCGCACTCCGAGCTGACGGCCGTCACCTTCTCCGGATGCCGGTTCGTCGACGTGGTGGCCGACGGCGCCCACTGGCGGGACGTCGGGCTGGTCGGCTGCCGGCTGGTCGGCTGCCACGCCGAGAACGCGGTCTGGAAGGAATGTCTGCTGTCGACCGGCGATCCCGATCTGTACCGCGACCCTCCCGTGCCGGGAGCAACCCGGTTCGAGGACTGCACGTTCAGCGGCACGACCCTCGACGACACCGTCTGCAACTTCGGAACATTCGAGTCCGTGCAGTTCCGGGACTGCACCATCACCGGCGGCCAGTTCTACAGCTCCTCCTTCTCGCGCAGCGCGTTCTCCGGATCGTTGGACGGCGTCGATTTCAACGGCCGCCCGGGAGCGCACGCCGGCCCGGACACGCCGGTGGCGGAGCTGTTGGACGTCTCGTTCGAGGATGCCAGGACGCGGGATCTGAACCTGGATCATGTGCGGCTGGCGGCGGTTCGGTGGCCGCGTGGGCGCCGCTATGTCGTGATCGTCGGGCAGGTGCCGGAACTGCTCGCGCGGATCCGCGACGAGGCGGCGACGGTCGGCGAGTTCGAATCGGGTTACCTGTCCGACCAACTGGAGTACGTGTGGCCGGATCAGCGCGAGTACGTGATCTTCACCGACCTGTTCGCCGGCACGGCGGATCCGCGCGAGCACCGACTCGAACTGGCCGCCGAGCGGGCCCTGATGGACGCCGCCGGCCGGTCGGGCCTGGACGTGCAGGTCAGCCGGCACGTCCCGTCGGACTAGGAACCGCCCCCCGGCCGTCGACGGCCCGGATGCGGTGGCCCAGCTCACTCGCCTCGGGCGAGCCCGCGCCCATGGCCCGCGATAGGGTCCGTAGTGCGATTCGCGCGGCCGACGCCGGCCGGCGCCGGATCCGCAAGGCTCACATCGACCCGCCGGGAGTGCGCATGGATCTGTACGAGTACCAGGCCAAACAGCTGTTCCGCCAGCACGGCGTCCCGGCTCCCGACGGCACCGTCGTCACCACCGTCGACGACGCGGTCGCCGCCGCCGAGCAGCTCGGCCTGCCGGTGATGGTCAAATCCCAGGTCAAGGTCGGCGGCCGCGGCAAGGCCGGCGGTGTCAAGTTCGCCGCGACGCTGGACGATGTGCGGACCCACGCCGGCAACATCCTGGGCCTTGACATCAAGGGACACGTCACCCGCATGGTCCTCATCACACCGGCCAGCGACATCGCCGAGGAGTACTACGCCTCCTTCCTGCTCGACCGCGCCAACCGCACCTACCTGGCCATGGC
>JBIQML010000882.1:0-1687 GCA_044463405.1 Nakamurella lactea
GACCTCGACCCCGCATCGCTCCGGCCCTGATCCCGGCGCATCGACTCGTGGGTCGTCGCCTGGGAAGATTCAGGGTCTCGCGACCAGTTCTCACGCTGCGCAGGTCGGTCGCGCGGCGTGTGCGCACCTGGGGCGTTCCGACGTGGGTGGATTCGTCTCGGCGCCGGAATGGCGAGCCGATCGGTCGCAGCGGCGTGGTGAGCGTCCAAGCACCCTTTGCCTTCGGTGGGAGTTGATAGTGGCACCCAGTGACCCTTGCGAAACCAGGAGCGCCGTGGCGACTGACGAAGACGTGAACTCGGCTGGAAGGAACGCCGACGAAGCCCCGGGGGCCGGAGAGACCGGCGAGCCGGGTCACATCATCGTGTATCGACGGGACAGATGCCCGTACTGCGCCTTGTTGCGTCGCGGGCTGCGCAGGGCCGGTGTCGTCGCCGTCGAGCGCGACATCTGGGCAGATCCCGGTGCCGCCGCGTTCGTCCGGAGTCATGCGGGCGGGAACGAGACGGTTCCCACCGTGGACGTCGCCGGCGCCGCGTTGGTCAACCCCAGTGTCCGCCAGGTCTTGGGCGCGGCGCGCGAGGCAGGGTTCGCCGTCCCCGACCGAACCCGGGCACAACGGCGACGCCGCCGGTGACCGGAGATATCCGGCTGAGGGTTGAGCCAATAGCGAGCCCGCGGCCTGTTCCGTCGGTTCGGTGTCAGCGGCGCGAAGCGCTCCGGTCCGTGAGTCTTCGCAGTGATGCGGACACGTTGGTATGTGCGATCAGTTCACTGCGAAGAACCCGACGCCTCCTGGAACATCGGAGTAGCTCGTGTTGGGTGGAAAGACGAGCAGCTTCGCGTTCGCTTGCGCGGATGGGATTGCGTAGTAGAAGTAGCCCTCGATCGTGCCGCCCTTGAAGGTGTCTGGCTGGCTGGAGAAATCCTGGGGGTCACCGCCGCTACCTCCTGCGATCGACGCTGGGTCGTAGGTTTTCGCCGTTGGGTCGACGAGGTTGAGCGAGAGGTCGAAGCCGCTCCCGGTTCCTTCGCCCGTGTAAGTCGCTTTCACCTTCACGCGTACGTACTCGGAACCCGCTGGTGCCGGGTCGTTGAACTGGTTGTACGCCTGGGCGTTGATGCCGGGCTCGTAGCCGGTGATCGTCATGTCCCAGTTGCCAGCGGGTGCTGTGATGCCAGCGGGTACAGGGTTCTCGCGAGTCCCGATTGATGGCGTCGTCGACGGTGGTTCGGTGATCGGCTCGGTCGTGGGTGGTTCGGTGAAGTCCGGTGTCGTGGTCGCAAGTTCTTCGATGGTTGTGGCACTAGCCATCGCAACGTCCTCGGTGTTGGCGGAACCGCGGTTCGCGAGAAACGCGATCACGACGACGACCACGACGAGAAGTGCCACGACTCCTCCAATGATCAGGTTCCGTCGATTCTGTGAGCCGGTGGGCACTGGGTCAGGTGACGGTGAGCCGATCGCAACTTTCGATCCCGATGATCCCAGTGGTGGCCCCGCCGGAGGCGTAGGCGCTGTCGGCCACGGGGGTGCGACCGGCCTTGATGCAGGCGTGGTCGCTGTAACCGGCGGCCATGCCTCGGTTGGGGCCGGCGGAGGCGGTGCGACCGCGCCCGGTCCGAGGGCCGGATCAGGTGGCGGTGGTGGCGCTGCTTCGACAGCTTGCTCGGCGCGCGAGCCACA
>JBIQML010000883.1:0-1684 GCA_044463405.1 Nakamurella lactea
CAGCATGGAGGCCAGCTGGATGCCCAGCTCGCCGGAGGAGTGCACGGCGATGCCCAGCTGGAAGGTCTCGCACACCGCGGCGGCTCGCGTGCAGGCCCGGATGCCGCCCCAGAAGGTAGTGTCCAGCAGCACCACGTCCACCGCCGGGTTCAGCACGGTGCTCGCCAGCTGCTCGAAGTTCACCACCACGGTGTTGGTGGCGATCGGGATGGGGGTCTTCGCGCGGACCTGCCGCAGGCCGTTCAGGCCCCAGGTCGGATCCTCCAGGTAGTCGTTGCGCAGATCCTCGATGGCGCGGGCGAAGTCGACGGCCTGCGAGACCGAGAGCACCGCGTTGGGGTCGTAGCGCAGGCTGTCCTGGCCGAACTCGGCGGCCAGCGCCCGGTAGCAGTCCAGCTCGTAGCCGGGCGGGAAGACGCCGCCCTTGAGCTTGTGCACCCGGAACCCGTGCCGCTGCTTGAGTTCCCGGGTGTGCTGCACCAGCTGCTCGACCGTGCGGACCTCTCCGGTGCCGTCCCGGGCGGGGTAGCGGAAGAACAGGTAGGAGGCGAACTCCACGGAGTCCCTGACCGCCCCGCCGAGCAGCGCGTGCACCGGCAGGCCGGCACGCTTGCCGACGATGTCCAGGCAGGCGAACTCGATGGCCGCCAGCATCTGGACACGGTTGTTGTACAGGCTCGCCGTCGGGTTGGCCAGCAGGAACCGCAGCGCCTCGGTGCGCGCCGGGTGCTGTCCGACCAGGTACGGGCGCAGCTCGGCGAACGCCCGCTCGGCGCCCTGGCCGCCGCCGCCCATCTCACCGAGACCCACCAGCCCGTCGGCGGTCTCGACCTCCACGACGGTGCGCACGAACCGGCCCCAGTGCGCGCCGTTGCTGTGCCGCAGCGGTGCCTGCAGCGGGACGGTGACGGTGGTCGCCCGGATGTCGGCGATCAGTTCGGATGCGCGGGACGTCACGGCCGATGCTCCTCGGGCAGGGCGGCGGCCAGCCGGGCGGTCAGCCCGCCGTCCACCTTGATGTCGGCGCCGGTGACGAACGACGCGCGGTCGGACAGCAGGAACTCGATCACCTCGGCGACCTCGGACGGCTGTGCCACCCGGCCCAGCGGATGCGCCCGCCCCCATTCGGCAACAAGGTCGTCGACGCTGCGGTCGCCGCGGAACTGGTCGGCGCCCCAGCGCAGCATCGGTGTGTCCACCGAGCCGGGGCACACCACGTTGACCCGGATGCCCTCGGCGGCGTGGTCCAGCGCCATGGACCGGGTCAGCGACACCAGCGCGCCCTTGCTGGCCGTGTAGGCGGCCACCCCCTGCTGGGAGGCGAAGGCCTGCACGGAGGCGACCAGCACGATGCTGCCGCCCCCGCCGCGGCGCATCAGCGGAACGGCGTGATGGCAGGCCAGGAACGCGCCGGCCACGTTGATGTCCAGCACCTCGTGCAGCGTCTCCGGGCTGGTCTCGTCGACGGTCCCGTACCGCTGGATGCCGGCGGCGCACACCAGGCCGTCCAGCGTGCCGTACCGGTCGGCGATCGTCGCGAAGGCCTCCGCGACCTGCTCCGCGGAGGAGACGTCCGCCCGCACCTGCTCGGCGCCGGGCGGGTGCTCGGCGCTGCGGTCGGTGCCCACCACCCGGTAGCCGCCTCCGGGCCGCAGTTCCACCGTGCCGCGGCCGGTGCCGGGCG
>JBIQML010000884.1:0-1679 GCA_044463405.1 Nakamurella lactea
CGCCCTTGCTGGCCCCCAGGTCCATGGAGCCGCGGGTGGGGTGGAAGCGCAGCCCCACCCGGCGGGCGGCCTGGATCTCCGCGCCGAGCAGGTCGCCGCCGCCGGAGGGGAACACGTAGTGGTGGTCGGTGGTGGTCGAGCATCCGGTCATCGCCAGCCACACCAGGCCGGCCTCGGCGGAGGCCCCGACGATGTCCTCGTCCAGCCCGGCCCAGATCGGATAGCTGGTGGTCAGCCACTCGAACAGCGTGCCGTCCGGGGCGAGCCCTCTGGTGGCCCACTGGTAGAGGTGGTGGTGGGTGTTCACCAGGCCGGGGGTGGCCAGGCAGCCGCGGCCGTCGATCACGGTGGCGCCGTGGACGCCGGGAGCCGGACCGGCGCCGACGGCCTCGATCCGGCCGTCCCGCAGCACCAGGTGCCCGTCGCGGTGCTCGGTGCCGGCGGAGTCCACGGTGGCGACGGCGCAGCCGGTGATCACCAGCGGGTCGCCCGGCGCACCCTTCGCGCCGATCTGCGTGCCGAATTGCGATTCGCGTGCGCTGTTGGGCACGCGGATCGCAGATGGGTACGCGGATCCGTCGAAATCGCTCACGATGCCGGCTCCGGCCAGTCCAGGCTGGGCGGCTCGGATCCGGGGCTGTCCGAGCGCTGCACCAAGGCCTCGATCATCCCGTAGGGCCGGTCGGCGGCGTAGAACACCTCGCCGGGGTTGTCCATGCCGAACGGCTCCAGGTCGACCAGGAAGTGGTGCTTGTTCGGGGCGGACAGGTGGATCGCGGTGATGTCGGGCTGCTCGGCCAGCACCGCGCGCCCCATGTGCCACAGGCTGTGCTGCAGGGCCTTGCTGTATAGCGTCGCGAACGTCGCCAGCAGCGTGGCGCACACGGCCTGGTGGGTGCCGTCCCAGTCGATGCGCCCGGCCCTGACGGCGGCGTCCGCGTACCGCCACCGCGCGACCAGCGAGGTGGCCAGGATCCGGTCGGTCGCCTCGGGCAGCGTGGTGAAGGGGTCCTTCAGGTAGCTCTGGTATTCCGAGGCTGTCGACTTGAGCACCACCAGGTCGCGGATCCCGGCCACCACGGCGACCCGCTCGTCCCCGGCGGTGCCGTCCACCGCGACGGAGGCGGTGCGCACGCCGGCGCCGCCACGGACGAACGAGTGGTCGTGCCCGTGGCCGTCGCCGGTGTCAATGCGCTGCCAGCCGTCCTCGGCGATCTGCACCCGGGCGGCGGTGTTCGACTCGATGTCGGCGACGAAGTGCCGGGCCAGCCGCAGCCCGAAGTCCTCGATCGCGCCGATGCCGTATCGGCGGGCGTAGCCGAACACGGTGTTCTTCTGGCTGTCGGTGGGCAGTTGACCGGCCTGATCGCCGGTGACGTAGCTGTCGGTGAAGTGCCCGCGCAGCGTGGTGGTGACGGTGAGGTCCCGGATCTGGTGCCGCGGGGTGTCCCGGCCGATATGCACCAGGTGGATCTCGGACTTGCCGTACTGGGTCGGGCCCAGCACGATGCCGCCGTCACCGTTCGCGTTCCCTGCCGGTGTCCCTGTCACTGTGCCATCACCGCTCCCTCGCCGACCCGCCGGTGCGCCCCTCGCCGGTGCGCCCCTCGCCGGCACGCCGCGGGCCGCGGGCGCCTGGGCGGGGCCACCTGCCAGCCTGCCCGATCCCGGGCCTCGCC
>JBIQML010000885.1:0-1668 GCA_044463405.1 Nakamurella lactea
TCGGCCAGGATCTCCCCGCCGATCCGGCCGGCGCCGATGATGCCCATCGGGCGGTTCGGGTCGTTCTGCGAATGGTCGACGATCGCGGTCCACACCGCCGGGATGCGCTCGGGGATGCGCGCCACCGCCCCGGCCGCCATGCCGACGAACTGCCCGGTGCGGGTGAACGCCGACACCACACCCTGCGGCACGTACGGCTCCTGCGGGCCGACCCCGAGGAAGCCGATGACGGCCCTGCCCACCAGCTGGTTGGTGTCGTCGTAGATCGGTCGCTCGGTGGCGACGATCGGCACGTCGACGGTGTGCGCGGTGCCGTCGCGCGTGTAGCTCAGCTCGATGGTCTTGCCGCCGGACTCGGCGATGATCTCGCGGAACTGGTCCCAGCCGGTGATGGCGGTGCCGCCGACGGCGGTGACGGTGTCGCCGGGGCGCAGCCCCGCCTTGGCGGCGGGTGTCGCGGGGTCGTCGGGCCGGCAGTCGGTGCGCTGCTGCTGGCCGGAGGCGGCGACCGGGATGATGCAGGCGCTGACCGATTGCACGGTGGTGTTCGGCGTGGGCATGCCGATGGCCATCATGGAGATGCCGAACAGCACCACCGCGAAGATCAGGTTCTGGGCCGGTCCGGCCACCATCACCACGATCCGCTTGAACGGGTGCAGCTGGTAGAACTGGCGGCCCTCGTCGGTCTCGGTGACCTCGGCCCGGTCGGCCTGCCGGGACTGCTCGGCGATCTGCCGGAAGATGCCCAGCGGGCTGGAGACCGTCGAGTCCATCCGCCGGCGGCCACCCTTGCCGGGCGGCACCATGCCGATCATCCGGATGTAGCCGCCGAGCGGGATGGCCTTGAAGCCGTACTCGGTGTCGCCGCGGCGCCGGGACCAGATGGTCTTGCCGAAGCCGACCATGTACTGGGTGACGCGGACGCCGAACAGCTTGGCGAACGTCAGGTGGCCGGCCTCGTGCCAGGCGATGGAGATCACCAGGCCGACGGCGAAGATCAGCACGCCGGCCGCGTACAGCAGCACGACACTCATCCGGTCGTCACCCCGCTCCCCTCGCCAGGTCCTACCGCGCGCCGACCAGCGCGGAGATGATCTCGTCGGCGCGGGCACGCGCCCACGACTCGGCGTCCAGCACATCCTGCACGCTGCCGGGCTCGGACCGCACGCGTTCGGACTCATCCAGGATGCGCTCGAGCACATCGGCGATGCCGAGAAACTCCAGTGAACCGGATATGAAGGCGGCCACCGCCTGCTCGTTGGCGGCGTTGTAGGCGGCGGGCACCATGCCGCCCGCCAGGCCGGCGGCCCTGGCCAGCCGCAACGCCGGGAAGGTGTCGGTGTCCACCGGCTCGAACGTCCATTCGGCGGCCAGGCCGAAGTCGCAGGCGGCCGCCGCGCCCGGCAGCCGGCGGGGCCAGGCCAGGCCGAGCGCGATGGGCAGCTTCATGTCGGGGGGGCTGGCCTGCGCGATGGTGGCGCCGTCGGCGAACGTCACCATGGAGTGGATCACCGACTGCGGGTGCACCACCACCTCGATCCGCCGGTAGGGCACGCCGAACAGCAGGTGCGCCTCGATCACCTCCAGACCCTTGTTCACCAGGGTGGCCGAGTTGATCGTCACCACCGGAGATAGCAACGCGGGCACTTCTTACAAATTCAATTAAGC
>JBIQML010000886.1:0-1664 GCA_044463405.1 Nakamurella lactea
GCTCACGTCCGCGGCGACCGTGGCAGCGGTGACGGAACTCGCCACCGACGCCCTCGGCAAGACGGTGATCCAGGCCAAGGACCGCGCCGGGTTCGTGGTCAACGCGCTGCTCATCCCGTACCTGCTGGCGGCGATCCGCATGGTCGAAGCCGGGCACGCCACCGCCGAGGATGTCGACACCGGCATGACGCTGGGTTGCGCGCACCCGATGGGCCCGCTGGCGCTCACCGATCTGGTGGGGCTGGACACGACGCTGGCCGTCGCCGAAGCCCTGCACGCCGAGTACGCCGAGCCCGCCTACGCGCCGCCGCCACTGCTGCGTCGGATGGTGGAGTCCGGCATGCTGGGCCGCAAGTCCGGCCGCGGCTTCTACACCTACTGACGGTTACACCTACTGACGGCTACGTCTACTAACGGGGCGGCGGACGGCTGAGCGGACGCTACGCCGCATCGCCGCGGAATCATTCGACGTAGAAGGCGTCCAATTCCGCCCGGTACTGCGCCTCGACCGCGCGGCGACGCATCTTCAGCGACGGCGTCAACTCGCCCTCCTCGACGGACAGGTCGCGCGGCAGCACCAGGAACTTCTTGATCGTCTCCCAGTGCTCCAATTTGGAGTTCAGCTCGTCGACATATCCGTTCATCAGGTCGTGCACAGCGGGCGAGACCGCCAGCTCCTCGAACGAGACACCTTCCAGACCATGGCTTTTCGCCCAATCGCCGATGGCATCCGGGTCGAGGGTGATGAGCGCGGAGCAGAACTTGCGGCCGTCGCCGTGCACCAGGATCTGCGAGGCGTAGGGGCAGACCGCCTTGAACACCGTCTCGATCTTCTGCGGTGCGACGTACTTGCCGCCCGACGTCTTGATCAGGTCCTTCTTGCGGTCGGTGACCTTCAGATAGCCGTCGACCATTTCGCCGATGTCGCCGGTGTGCAGCCAGCCCTCGGCGGACAGCACCTCCTCGGTAGCCGCCCGGTTGTTGTGATACCCGCGCATGATGCCCGGCCCGCGCATCAGGATCTCGCCGTCGGCGGCGATCATCACCTCCGTGCCGGGCAGCGGCGGGCCCACCGTGCCGATGCGGCAGTCCTGTGGCAGGTTGACGCAACTGGCGGCGCTGGACTCCGTCAAACCGTAGCCCTCCAGCACCGGTACACTGGCGGCGTCGAACCACTCGGCGACGTCGGTGGACAGCGGCGCAGAGCCGGAGATGAAGAACTTCGCCCGGCCGCCGACCAGGTGCTGGATCTTGGCGAAGACGAGCTTGTCCGCGACGGCGCACTGCGCGGCCAACAGTCGTGGGATCGGCGCCCCGGCCTGGCGCAGCCGGGTCCGCCGGATGCCGGCCCGGAACGCCCAGTCGAAGATCTTCGCCTTCAGGCCGCCGTTGCCTTGTGCGGTGAGCGTGACCTTGGCGCGGACCTTCTCGAAGATGCGCGGCGCGCCGGCCATGAACGTCGGCTTGACCGCCGCCATGTTGGCCACGATCCGCTCCAGGTTGCCGTCGACGGCGGTGGTGAACCCGATCGTCAGCTGGATCGCCAAGAGCACCTTGCCGAACACGTGCGACAGCGGCAGCCACAGGTACTGGACGTCGTCGGGCTCGAGGATGTGCACCGCGTCGGCCGCCGCGCCCTCGTAGGTCCAGTTGTCGTGCACCAG
>JBIQML010000887.1:0-1663 GCA_044463405.1 Nakamurella lactea
CAGCTCGCCGGGACCAGCGTGTGCATCCAGCCGTGCTCATCCGGGCGCTGACCGCGCTGCAGCGCGGTCAGTTCGCCGCGCAACCGCATGGTGACCGAGCCCGGCCGGCCGCCGGCGATGTCGAACCCGCCGTCCGCGTGCCGCACGGTGCCCACCGGCGTGATCACCGCCGCGGTCCCGCAGGCGAAGACCTCGGTCAACTCACCCGAGTCGACGGTCTTGCTCCACTCGTCCGTGGAGATCCGGCGCTCCGAGGTCCGGTAACCCAGGTCGCGGGCGAGCTGCAGCAGCGAGTCCCTGGTCACGCCGGGCAGCAGCGAGCCGCTCAGCTCGGGGGTGACCACCTCGGCCTCGTCGCCGGAGCCGAAGACGAAGAACAGGTTCATCCCGCCCATCTCCTCGACCCAGCGGCGCTCCACCGCGTCCAGCCAGACCACCTGGTCACAGCCCATCTCGGCGGCCTGCGCCTGGGCGGCCAGCGACGCGGCGTAGTTGCCGCCGGTCTTGGCCGCGCCGGTGCCGCCCGGTGCCGCGCGGACGTACTCGGTGGACCACCAGACGCTCACCGGCGCGATACCGCGGGAGAAGTACGCCCCGGCCGGCGAGGCGATCAGGCAGTAGGAGTAGCGGTTGGAGGGTCGCACCCCCAGCCCCACCTCGGTCGCGATCATGAAGGGACGCAGGTACAGGGAGGCCTCGTCCCCACCCGGCACCCAGCTCCGATCCACGGCGACCAGCTCGGACAGCGATGCGAGGAACAGCTCGTCCGGCAGTTCCGGCATGGCCAGCCGGTCCGCGGAGCGCCGGAACCGCGCGGCGTTGGCCTGCGGCCGGAACGACGCGATGGACCCGTCCGGCTGCCGATAGGCCTTCAGACCCTCGAAGATCTCCTGGCTGTAGTGCAGCACCATGGCCGCCGGGTCCAGCGAGAACGGCCCGTAGGGCAGCACCCGCTCGTCGTGCCAGCCGCGCTCGGCGTCCCAGTCGATCAGCACCATGTGATCGGTGAAGTACTTGCCGAACCCTGGCGCCGCGAGGATCTCGGCAAGACGGTCGGGCGGGGTGGGATTCGTGCTCAGGGTTCGGGCGAACATGCTGGGAGGCTCCTCGGTGCGGCCGGTCGACGCTGCGTCGTGCCGGCACTGCGGGAAGCGGTCGGCGGACCGCGGGTCACATCCACTCTGCGGTGCTCACCACGGTAGCGCAAACACTAGGACGCCCGATAGTCGGGGGTCCTGCCAATTGGCCTGGTCCCACCGGCCGGCCCCGCCGCGGATCCCCGTCACCCCCGTCGATCCCGTCACCCCCGTCAATCCCGTCACCGCCGTCGATCCCGTCACCGTTCGATGAGGGTGACGTCGAACGCGTACAGCTCGGGCCGGTAGACGTGGCTGCCGTACTCCACGGCCCGGCCGATGTCGTCGAAGGCGGTGCGCTGCATGGTCAGCAGCGGGCTGCCCGCCTTCTCCCCCAGCAACTCCCCCTCCTGCGGGGTCGCCGGACGGGCGCCGATCCGCTGGTGCGCGATGCGGATGTGCACGCCCCGACGGCGCAGCAGGTCGTACAGGCCCCCCTCGACCAGCGCGTCCGGGTCGTCCACGCCCAGTTCGATGGGCAGGAAGTTGACCATCACGGCCAGCGGGGTCCCGCCCGTCATGCGCAG
>JBIQML010000888.1:0-1648 GCA_044463405.1 Nakamurella lactea
GGACCGCGAGGGCGAGGCCATCGCCTGGCACCTGCTGCAAACCCTCAAGCCGAAGGTTCCGGTCAAGCGGATGGTCTTCCACGAGATCACCCCTGGCGCGATCCGCGCCGCCGCGCAGCGGCCCCGCGAGCTGGACGAGGATCTGGTGGACGCCCAGGAGACCCGCCGCATCCTGGACCGGCTGTACGGCTACGAGGTCTCGCCGGTGCTGTGGAAGAAGGTCATGCCGAAGCTGTCGGCGGGCCGCGTGCAGTCGGTGGCCACCCGCATCATCGTGCAGCGCGAGCGTGCCCGGATGGCGTTCGTGGCCGGTACCTACTGGGGTATCGATGCGGCGTTCGCACCGGCTGGCAGTAGCGGCACGGCCGGCAGTAGCGGCACGGCCGGCGGCGGTGACGAGTTCACCGGGGCGCTGTCCACCGTGGACGGGGTCCGGCTGGCCACCGGCCGGGACTTCGACCCGGACACCGGCGGCATCAAGGCCGGAACCGAGGTGCTTCTGCTGGACGAGCCGACCGCGCGGCGCTACGCCGAGGCGCTGGCCGGCGCGGCCGCCACCGTCACCTCCGTGGAGGACAAGCCGTTCACCCGGCGGCCGTCCGCCCCATTCATGACCTCCACCCTGCAGCAGGAGGCCGGCTACAAGCTGCACTTCTCCTCCGAGCGCACCATGCGCACGGCGCAGCGGCTGTACGAGAACGGCTACATCACCTACATGCGGACCGACTCGACGACGCTGAGCCAGACCGCGCTGGACTCGGCCCGCGCGCAGGCCCGTGAGCTGTACGGGCCGGAGTACGTGCCGCCCGCGCCGCGGCAGTACACCCGCAAGGTGAAGAACGCCCAGGAGGCGCACGAGGCCATCCGGCCGGCGGGGGACAGCTTCCGCACCCCCGGCCAGGTGGCCGGCAGGCTGTCCGGCGACGAGTTCCGGCTCTACGAGCTGATCTGGAAGCGCACCATCGCCTCCCAGATGGCCGACGCCAAGGGCCGCACCGTCACGGCCAGGATCACCGCGCAGGCGGGCGGGTCCGAGCTGGTGTTCACCGCGTCCGGTCAGACCATCACCTTCCCGGGCTACCAGCGGGCCTATGAAGACACCGAAGACACTGCAGACACCGCAGACAGCGCAGGCACCGCGGACGGGAGCGGGTCGGGGAGCGCAGACGGCGGTGACGGGGTCTCGAATGGCGGTGACGGGGCTTCCCGGGCCGGCCGCCGCTCGGGCCGGGAGGCCGCCAAGAAGCTGCCTCCGCTGACCGAGGGCCAGGCGCTGAGCATCGGCGAGGTCACCCCGGGCGGCCACGTCACCTCCCCGCCCGCCCGGTACACCGAGCCGAGCCTGGTGAAGGCGCTGGAGGAGATGGGCATCGGCCGGCCGTCCACCTACGCCTCGATCATCCGCACCATCACCGATCGCGGCTACGTGTGGCGCAAGGGCACCGCGCTGGTCCCGTCCTGGGTGGCCTTCGCCGTGGTCGGCCTGATGGAGCAGCACTTCCCGCGGCTGGTGGACTACGACTTCACCGCGGCCATGGAGGACGAGCTGGACGGCATCGCCACCGGCCGGCTGCACCGCACCCCCTGGCTGACCGGCTTCTACTTCGGCGGCGACGTCGGGCCGGCTGGCTCGGTGGGCCGCTCCGGC
>JBIQML010000889.1:0-1648 GCA_044463405.1 Nakamurella lactea
CCGGCAGCTGTGGATCACCCGCATCAACGCCGCGGCTCGCGCGCACGGCATGACCTACAACCGGTTCGTGCAGGGCCTGCGGGTGGCCGGCGTCGAGGTGGACCGCAAGGTGCTGGCTGAACTCGCCGTGCACGACGAGGCCGCGTTCGCCGGCCTGGTGAAGGTCGCCCGGGAGGCCGTTCCGGCCACCACCGGCAGCGAGGACGCCGCCTGATCGGGTTTGTCGCCCGAACCTCAGAAGTTGATCATGGCTTTGCCCTGGCCGTGCCGCCCGGCTGCTGCCGGACGCGCCGACCGGGATCGCCGTGATCGACTCGGGGCGGGGTGGCAGGCGTGGGCGGCCGGGACGGGGCGGTGACGTGGATCCGGTGGATCCCGGCGCGCTGACCGAGCGCTCGTCCCGGATCGTCGCCGCACATCGGCTGCTGCGACGCTCCCGGCGCGCCGAGGCCGGTGAGTTCCTGGCCGACGGCGCCCAGGCGGTTCGCGAGGCCGTCGCCGCGGAGCGGGAACGCCCTGGGACGGTGCGCGAGCTCTACGTCACCGAGGCCGCCGCCGGGCGGCACGTCGAGATCGTCCGGGCGGCGTTCGACGCCGGTCTGGCGGTGACGCAGGTGACCGACAAGGCGGCGGCCGCGCTGTCCGATGCGATCACCGCACAGGGTCTGACGGCCCGCTGTGCGCTGCCCGACGACGATCCGTCAGCGCTGCTGGACGGCGAACCGCGGCTGCTGGCCGTGCTGGTGCAGGCCGCCGACCCCGGCAACGCGGGCACGGTGATCCGGCTGGCGGACGCCGCCGGAGCGGATGGCGTCGTCCTGGCAGGACACGCCGTCGACCCGTGGGGCCCCAAGGCCGTGCGAGCCTCCGCCGGCAGCATCTTCCACCTACCGGTGGTCCGGGCGAGCGATCCGCTCGCCCTGGTCTCCCGGCTGTCCGGCGCCGGGCTGTCGGTGCTGGCCACCACCGGCGCCGCCGCGCTCGACCTGGATGCGGCGGCGGCCGGCGGGATCCTGGACCTGCCCACCGCCTGGCTGTTCGGCTCCGAGGCGCACGGCCTGCCCGACGAGGTGCTCGCCGCGGCGGACGAGGCCGTCCGGGTGCCCATCCACGGCCGCGCCGAATCGCTCAACCTGGCGGCCGCGGCTGCGATCTGCCTGTACGCCAGCGCCTCCGCACACCGCCGGCGCCGCTGACGCGACACGCCCGACTGCGGGGGAGAAGGCGTTCCCGCGGGAACGCCGTCACAGGCCAGCGCGGACGAGCCGGTGCCATCGGCGCCGTGTTCGGCAGCTGCCGATCGGCCAGCGCCGGCCGGAGCGGCGATACGCCCGCACGGACCACCGGGACTGGACCGACATCACCGAGCCGTCGCACTGATGCGACAGCAGCGACAGCCGGCTCTGGCTCGACAGGGCCGAGAGCAGGCTCATCGCCGAGCCCAGAGAACCCAACGAGGCGAAGGAGAATGCGCTGCCGATCGAGAGCACCGAACCCACCGACCCGATGGAGAGCACCGACCCGACGCTGCCGATGGACAGGATGGAGCCCTCCGACCGTATGGACAGCAGCGACCCGCGTCGGCGGTAGCGCGCCGACGCCCGCCGCCTCGTCACCACCGAACGCCGCGGCGCCGTGTCGGGCACCT
>JBIQML010000890.1:0-1647 GCA_044463405.1 Nakamurella lactea
TGGGGCGAGGTTGGTCGCACGCCCTTGTTGGCCGCCGTGATGTCCGGCCGCGGATCGACGGTCTGCGTCGCGGCGAACGCCTCCAGCGCTTCGCGCGCCGCCGGCGAGAGCTTGCTCGGCACGGCCACCTCCACCGTGACGATGAGATCACCGGCCGGGCCGTGGCTGCGCTTCACGCCCTTGCCCTTGACGCGCAGCTTGCGCCCGGACGACGTGCCGGGGGCCACCTTGAGCGACACCGGCGCATCCAGTGTGGGCACGGTGATCGTGGTGCCCAGCGCGGCCTCGGTGAACGTCACCGGCACCGTCACGGTCAGGTTGTCGCCGGACCGGCCGAAGATGGCATCCTTCTGCACGCGCACCACGACGAACAGGTCGCCCGCGCTGCCTGCGCCGACTCCCGGTTCGCCCTTGCCGGCCAGCCGGATGCGTTGACCGTCGGACACGCCGGCCGGAATGCGCGCGTGCACGGTGCGCGGCGCGATCACGGTGCGGCTGCCGTGGCAGGTGGGGCACGGTGTGTCGATGATGGTGCCGGTGCCATGGCACGCCGCGCAGGGCTCGGAGAACGCGAACGACCCCTCGTTGCGCGAGGTCAGGCCGGATCCGCCGCACACCGTGCAGTGCCGCGGCGAGGTTCCCGGCGCGGCACCGCTGCCGTGGCAGGTCGGGCAGGTGGTCTGCTCCGTCAGCCGCAGCGAGATGGTGGTGCCCAGCACGGCGTCCCGGAACGAGAGCGCGGCCTGTGTCTCGATGTCCGCGCCGCGGCGGCCGCGAGCGGCGCGCGTACCGCTGCTCCGGCGCCCGAACAGGTTGCCGAACAGGTCGCCGAGTCCGCCATCGCCCGAGGCGTTGCCGGAACCGGCCCCACGCAGCAGATCGGACAGGTCGAACGTGCTCGCCCCACCGCGATGCGCCCCGCCGGCCGAGCCCGGGAAGCCGCGGAACGCGCCGGTGGACAGCATGTCCCTGGCGTTGTCGTACTCCTTGCGGCGGGCATCGTCGGACAGCACGTCGTACGCCTCGGAGACCGCCTTGAACTTCTCTTCGGCCTGCTTGTTCCCCGGATTCTTGTCCGGATGGAGGTCGCGGGCGAGTTTGCGATACGCCTTCTTGATCTCCGCCGTCGCCGCGTTCTTCGTCACGCCCAGCTCGGCGTAGTAGTCCTTCTCGAAGTAGTCCCGTTCGCTCACCCGCGCACCTCCTTTCCCGTGTGGTGGTTGTTACTCGGCAGCGCCCTCGTCGCCAGCCGCGTCCGCTACCGCGTCTGCGTCGGCTGCCGCGTCTGCGTCGGCTTCCGCGCCGTCGCCGGCTCCGGTGACGGCGTCCGGCGCACCAGCACCCTCCGTCTCGTGCTCCGGGCCGGTCACCACGACCACGGCGGGCCGCAGCACCCGCTCTTCGAACAGGTAGCCCAGCCGCAGCACCGTGGTCACCGTCGGGTGATCCAC
The DNA here is from genome assembly GCA_044463405.1 of Nakamurella lactea. Taxonomy (GTDB): domain Bacteria; phylum Actinomycetota; class Actinomycetes; order Mycobacteriales; family Nakamurellaceae; genus Nakamurella; species Nakamurella lactea_B. Next base: position 1,452 of record JBIQML010000890.1, read on the forward strand.
CTCCGCGGAGGTGGCGAACTGCACCGCCTCGTGGATGTTCGGATCGAATTCGTCACCCGGCGCGCCGTAGTGCGTGAGGCCCACCCGCTGCAGAATTCCGGTCAGCTTGTCGGCGACGGTCTTGAAGCCCCCCGTCAGGTCGCCGTGCTCCTCGGCCCGGTCCAGGTCGTCCAGCACCGCCAACAGCTCGGCGACC
>JBIQML010000891.1:0-1643 GCA_044463405.1 Nakamurella lactea
GTGCCGGCGGGCGTCGGCGACGGGGTCCGCACCCCGTCGCCGACGCCGACCAGCCGCTCCTCCGAATCGGCGAGGCCGACCGGCTCCGCGGCCCTTGCAGCTCCGGCGTCATCGACGCCAGGCGGGCCGACGACCGGGGTCACCACAGTGACCTCCGCGCAGGCGCCGCAGATTCCACCGGCACCGGTGCGGCATCTCGAAGTACCGGCCATCGGAGTCGACGCCATCGTCGTCCCGGTGGATTCGCACCCGACCGGCAAGAAGAACGCCTGGGGCGGCGATATCTACGGCACCATCGACTTCCCCGTTGATGAGGACGTCCGGCAATGGGTCCGGCGCGGCGATCCCAACAGCCTGCCGGCCGCTGAATCGACCGAGAGCAAGGCGTTCGATCGCGTCGTGCTGTACGGGCATGCCAGCGACATCGGTAACCATCTGGTCTTCCAGGATCTGTCGGCGCTCCGGCCGGACGACACCATCGTCGCCACAACGGATCTCGGAACCTTCACGTACCGGGTGGCAATTGTGGCCAGCAACGCGAAGTACGACCTGAACAATTTCGCGCCGCTCTACGACTACCCCGTCGACGGGGCAAAGGAGATCGCGCTCGTTGCTTGCCTGCCCGACACCACCAGCAACGTTGTGGTGATCGGCACACTCGTGTCGGCGCAGCCTGTGTAGCGGTCGGAGCGGAGACAGCCTGCTCACGATCCCGGCAGCCGGTAAAAAGATCGCATCCGCGGGTAGTGACGGTCATGAGCGATGTCGACACGATCGTCCGCGGGCTGCTGCGCGATCACGGCACCACGTTCTGTGAACAGGCTGGTATCACGCTTCGGGACAAGCCGAGCCCGCTCTTCCAGCTGCTGGTACTCGCCATGCTGCTTGCCAAGCCGATCTCCACGGACATCGCGATAGCGGCCAGCAGCGAATTGCGTCACATAGGAGGGCGCTCGGCGCACGGCGCTGTGAACACGACGTGGCAGCAACGGGTCGATGCGCTGGGTCGCGCGCACTACAAGAGGTATGACGAGAGCACCGCGACCCGGCTGGGCGAAGCAGCCCGGCTGGTGATTGATAGATGGAAGGGCGACCTGCGCCGACTCGCCGCAGAAGCGGGCCGAGACGCCGCCCGGACCGCTGATCTGTTGATGGAGGTGCCAGGCATCGGGCCGGCGGGCGCCGACATCTTCCTTCGCGAAGCGCAACGGGTTTGGCCGTGGCTGCAGCCGCATCTGGACCGGCGAGTGTTGGACGGCGCCCGCGAGGCGGGGCTGCCTCACTCGCGCGACGGGCTGGCGAAAGTCTTCGAGGGACGGGATGCCGCGGCCCTCGGCGCCGCGCTCGTGCGCCTCACGACGCGCAGCGGTTGAAACCGTTCCCACTGGTAAGCCGTTGGCGGCGCCCCGCGACAGGCAGGAGGTGGCTGTTCACGACGCGGAAGGGGCCACAGGCCCGGCGCCGGTGGAGGTGGCGGGATCCCCTACTGGCTCGGCTATCGCCTCACCAGCGGGGGCCCACTCGATTACAGCGCCCATGATGTGTTTGAGGGCCCCACCTTCGCTAGCGCTCAGGCAGGGCCCTCAACCACATGGTGGAGGTGGCGGGAATCGAACCCGCGTCCAACGGTGCTTTGTGAATTC
>JBIQML010000892.1:0-1629 GCA_044463405.1 Nakamurella lactea
CCGGCGGCCGGGCCGGCGGAGTCGACACCGAGTCGCAACGCTAACTCACGGTTGGCCTCTCCCCGGGTCAGCACGTGCACCCGCAGGCCCTGCCGAAGTGCCAGCTGCACGGTCAGGTGAGCGCTGCCGCCGAAGCCGTAGATGCCCAGCCGGCCTCCCGGTGGGACCGATGCCAGACGCAACGCGCGATAGCCGATGATCCCGGCGCAGAGCAGCGGAGCGGACATGAGGTCGCCGAGCCCGGCGGGCAGGCGATATACGAAGTCGGCATCGGCGACGCACAGCTGCGCATAGCCACCGTGCACGTCCCATCCGGTGAATGCCGGACGCGCGCAGAGGTTCTCACGCCCTGCGCGGCACCACGCGCAGCGGCTGCAGGTTCTGGCCAGCCAGGGCACGCCCACCCGATCGCCGGGGGAGAAGCCCGCGACGTTCTCGCCGACCGTCTCGACCGTGCCCACCACCTCATGTCCGGGGACGATTCTCGGTGCGTGCGGCGGCAGGTCGCCCTCGGCCAGGTGTAGGTCCGTGCGGCAGACCCCGCAGCATGTGACGCGAATCCTCAGCTGACCTTCGCGCGGGACCGGATCGGGGAGGTTGGCACGCCGCAGCGGTCCGGTACCGATCGGGCCCGGCGTGTCGACGATCCAGCCGTCCATCGTGATCTCCCGGGAATCCGGTTGGCCTGGCCGCGCCGCCATTCAGCGGACGCGGGCCACGACGGCCACCGGGCACGGCGCCAGCTTCATCACCGCACGGCTGGTCGAGCCCAGCAGCGCGCCGGTGATGCGTCCGCGGCCATGAGTACCGACCACCAGAAGCTGTGCGGACCGCGCGGAGTCCAGCAGTGCCCGCGCCGGCCTGTCGTAGACGACGACCGGCCGCACGGTCACATCGGGGTAGCGTTCGGCGTATCCGGCGAGGCCCTCGGAGAGCAGTCGCCGTTCCCGCTCGAAGATGGCGTTCCAGTCGTCGCGTCGTCCGGTAACCCGGTCGATGTCGGGTAGCGGGGAGTCGCTCCAACTGTGTACGGCGGTCAGTTCCACCCCCCGCACCGACGCCTGCTCGAATCCGAATTCGACGGCCGGATCGTCGAGCGAGGCGCCCAGCACGCCGACCACCACCGGACCGTCGACGGCGTCCGCGCCATCGGGACGTTGGCGCACGACGATCACCGGGCAGTGCGCGCGGGACGGCAGTGCCAGCGCGGTGGAGCCGACCAGCAGCCCGGTGAGCCCGGTCTGCCCGATCGCTCCCACCACGATCACCCGGGCGGTGGCGGAGGCCAGGCTGAGCACTTCGACGGGGTCACCGACCTTCTGCCAGCGAGTGGTGTCCAGATCGGGCGCCACCTCCCGTGCGGCCGCGGCGGCCGCGTCCAGGAACTCCTCGCCCTCCCTCTGGGTGGCACTGCGCAGCGTTTCGATGTACAGGGCCATCGTGGGGTAGGCATTCGCCGGCAGCGGGGGGATCGCGTGAACGAGTTGCAGTGGAAGGCCGTATCGCATGGCGGCGTCGGCCGCCCACCGCGCCGCGTCGACGCCGGCGGCCGGGCCGTCCACGCCCACTACCACCGAGTTCGCCGATACCGGCATATCCATCGCTCTGGTCCTTTCGATGTGAACCGAC
>JBIQML010000893.1:0-1628 GCA_044463405.1 Nakamurella lactea
ATGCCGGCGGCGCGGGCCAGCGCCACCATGGTGCGCTGCGCGGCCGCACCGTCCGATCCTGACTCTGCGAAACCCGCCGTCACCACCACCAGGCCGTGCACGCCCTTGGCCCGGCAGGCCTGCATCACCTGCTGAACGCCCGGCGCCGGTACCGCGATCACCGCCAGGTCCACCGGGTCGGGGATGTCGGTGACGCTGGGGTACGCCCGCACTCCCTGCACGGACAGCGCCTCGGCATTGACCGGGTACACCGGCCCGGTGAACGAGCGAAGCAGGTTCACCAGCACCGCGTGCCCGATCTTCGTGGGGTCGGTGGACGCTCCGATCACGGCCACCGACCGGGGGGCCAGCAGCCGGGCGATGGACCGGGACTCGGCGCGCTGCTCGCGGGAGGCGAGGACCGCGCGGGACGCGTCGGTGGGGCTGATGTCGAAGGCGAGATCCACGACGCCGGAGGTGTATTCGCGGGTGACGGCGTAGCCGGCGTCCAGGAAGACCCGTAGCATCGGCTGGTTCTCGCTGAGCACCTCGGCGGTGAACCGGGTGATGCCACGCTCCCGGGCCGCGGCGGCCAGGTGCTCCAGCAGGATCGAGCCCAGCCCCCGGCGCTGCTGGTCGTCCTGCACCACGAACGCGACCTCGGCCACCCGCTCGCGAGCCGGAGCGAGCAATTCGGCATCGCGAGTCGACGGCGTAGCTGGGGTCGGCTGCGGCGAAGCCGCGGGCCGGTCCAGCGGAGCCGGAGCGAGCAATTCGGCACTGTAGCTGCCGGCCGCGACGATCTCGTCACCGGACTGCACCACCAGGCACACCCGGCTGACGTGATCCACGTCGGTGTACAGGCGCAGCAGCGAGTCCGGAACCTCGGACACCGCCGAGAAGTACCGCAGGTAGCGGCTGCGCGGGCTCATCCGCCGATGCATCTCGCGCAGCGCCTCGGTGTCGTCCGGGTGCACCGGCCGGATCCGGGCCACCGACCCGTCGGCGGTCAACACGTCGGCCTCCCAGTGCGTGGGGTACGGCGCGGCGCCCGACGGCATCGTCGGGTCCGGGCCGGTGGCGTCAGTCACGGGGGTCGGACGGGTCCAGGCCGTGCAGCGGGAAGATCTCCGTGCGGACCTGGGTGATCGCCCGGTCCACCGGCGTGCCGTCCTGACCGTCCCACGGGTCGAATTCCACGGCGACACCACCGTTCTCGCTCATGGTGTCCGGTGGGGTGATCATCGGCCTGGCCGCCGACGCCGCCTCGATCCAGCCCTGTCCGATCCTGGTGGCCGGATCGACGTCGCGGTTCGCCACCAGCGCCAGCAGGTGGGTCCAGGACCGCGGCACCACGCGCACCAGCGCATACCCTCCCCCGCCGAGGGCGAGCCAGCGCCCGCCGGCGACCTCCTCGGCCAACTCGCGCAACACCCGGTAGGAGGCCAGATGGCCGTCCACCGTCAGGTTCAGGTCGGCCAGCGGGTCCTCGCGATGCGAGTCCGCCCCGTGCTGGGTGACCAGCACCTCGGGCCGGAACGAGCGCACCACCGACGGCACCACCGCGTGGAAGGCCCGCAGCCAGGCGGCGTCCGAGGTGCTCGCCGGCAGCGGGATGGTCACCGCAGTGCCGGCGGCGGCGCCGCGCC
>JBIQML010000894.1:0-1628 GCA_044463405.1 Nakamurella lactea
CATGCGCCCGGTGGGGGGCTGGCTCTCGGACCGGCTGCGGCCCGTTCCGGTGCTCACGGCCTGCTTCGCGCTCACCGCGGTGTTCGCCTCCGGTGCGGCCGCCGGGCTGCACCTGATGCCGCAGGGCACCGTGATGTTCCTCGGGCTGGCGGCGGTGCTGGGCGCGTCATCCGGTGCCGTCTTCGCCCTGCTGGCCGAGCTCGTCGAGCCGAAACGCGTGGGGGCGGTGACGGGGATCGTCGGAGCGGCCGGCGGTCTGGGCGGCTTCGTGCCGCCGCTGGTGATGGGCGTGGTGTACGGCATCAGCGGGCACTACGCCGTGGGGCTCGGCCTACTTGCGGTGGTCGGCCTCGGCACCGCGGTGTTCGCCGCCGCCGGATTCCGCGGCGCCCGTACCGCGCCGGCCGGATGAGTCGGCACCGGCCCGGCGCACCGAGCGGGCCGCGGCGGTCCGTCCTACCATCGGAGTATGGCCGGTATGCGCATCAGCGTCCCGGACCTGGTGGGGTTCGGGTGGGATGAGGCCCGCGCGATGGCGCGGGCGGCCGGACTGAGCCCCCGCGCCGTCGGCCCGGACGGGCAGGCCGTGAACGGCAAGGGCGGCGTGGTGATCGACCAGCAACCGGCGGCCGGCGGCAAGGTCTCCCGCGGGACCGACCTGGCGCTGCGCATCGCATTCGGCGGCGGCCCGGCGGGGGACCGGGAACCCAGGGAGCCGATGCCGCAGCCGCGCGAGTTCACCGAGCGGCCGGATTCGGCCGGCGGCCCCGAGGTTCCTGGCCGGGGGCCGTTCCACCGGGAGCGGGAGCCGGAGCTGGTCGGCGGCTGAGCGGCCGGGAGCCGTTCCACACGGAGCCGGAGCTGGTCGGCGGCTCAGCGGTGCCGCACCGCGTCCGCGGCCGGCCGGGTGCATGATCGATCCGCCCGGTGCCCGCCGGGCTCGATCACGCCGCCCCGGGGAGGGCTCCATGTGGCACCACCTGTTCGCTTTCGACATCCCGGTCGCCGAGAAGATCGTGCGGACGATCCTGGTCTACGCGCTGATCGTGGTGATCTTCCGGATCACCGGCAAGCGGGCGATCGCCTCGATGAACACCATGGACTTCGTCGTGATGTTCCTGCTGTCCAACGTGGTGCAGAACGCCGTCATCGGGCCGGACAACTCCTGGGTGGGCGGCGCGGTCGGGGCGGCGACACTGGTCGTCGTCGACGCCGGCATGGACCGGCTGATCTACGCCAGCCCGCTGGTGCGCCGCATCGTCGAGGGCAGGGCCTCCCCGTTGATCCGGGATGGGGCGCTGGACTCGGCGGCGATGCGCCGGCTGGCGATCCGACCGGTCGAGCTGGAGCACTCGGTGCGCCTGCAGAACGGCGATGAGCTCGGCGACGTGCAGTCCGCGGTGCTGGAGACCAACGGTCAACTGGTGGTCAGGCTCAAGCGGGCGCAGCAGGGCGCGACGCACGCCGAGGTGGCGGAGATGCGCGCGGCCCTGGCCCGCATCGAGGCGGCGCTGGCAGAGATGGCACCCGGCGCCAGGGGGTAGCAGCCCGGCGTTGCCGGAACAAGCCGGCCAGGGCGCGCTATCGCGCGTTGCGCGCGCTCGGCCGCCTGCGGCGAGACCGGGCCA
>JBIQML010000895.1:0-1628 GCA_044463405.1 Nakamurella lactea
TGAATCAGCGCCGGCCCCGTGGGCGCGCGGCGTGTGCTGGCGCGAACCCACGGAGCCGGCGCGGATGTAGCGGCCGGGTTGTGGCTACCTCACCATCGACGTCTACCTCACCATCGACAGGACACGATCGATGCTGCTACTTCACCATCGACAGGAAGTAGTCGATGTCGCCGGACTCCAAGCCGGACAACAGCGAGACCATGACGTCGGAGAACGTGCGCAGCGGGCTGACGTACCACTTGCCGTCACCTCCCTGCACCATCACCACGCCGAGCCCGATGACCTTGCTGAACTCCCGCTTGATGATGTCGCGGACCTGGGGCGGCAGGTCCTGGCCGGTGCCGACCATCTGGGTGATCCAGGTGTCGATGTTGTCGGCGTTGACGTTGATGGTGCCCTGCCCGGGCACGCTGATCTTCAGCGATCCGGCGCCGGGATCGCGCTCCAGCGCGAAGTCGCCGTCGTCGGTCTTGATGGTGATCGTCTTGACCGAGACCTTCTTGCCGCCGGTGACGTCGGAGACCGCCCAGCTCAGGTTGCTGATCTTGGCGTTGCCCAGGCCGCCGGTGGGGCTCAGGTCGGATCCGATCATCAGGTTGCCGTAGTCATGCAGCACACCCATCTCATCCGGGGAGAGCACCGAGATCATGGCCCGCGGATCCTGGCTGGAGATGGCCTCGACGAACTTGTTCATGGCGTCCTCGGGACTGCTGCCGCCGTTGTTGCCGATCGGGTCCAGCGTGTAGTTCCCGCCCTTGGTCTGGTACGCCCAGTTGTCCGCCAGCGTGTAGAACAGCGACGGGTACCACTTGCCGTCCCGGTCGACGGTGGCGATCCGGATGGGATGCCCCAGATCCGCCGCCTCCTTGGCGATGTCGACGGTCTTGGTCTGCGGGTCGGACACCTGCTTGAGCTCCGGGAACGCGTCCAGCATCTTCTGGCTGTACGGGCTGGGCCCACCCCCGGATGTCAGCGTGATGGTGCCTCCGGTGAGTTCGACCACCTGGATGTGGTCGTTCACCTTGATCGCGGCGTCCCCGTAGGTCAGGTCCTTGGTGGTGACGGAGACCCCGGTGACCTTGTCGGCCGAGACGTCCTTGTTGACCACACCGAGCCGCTTGAGCTGGTCGAGCACGTCGCCGGTCATGTCGGCGAGCAGGTGGGCCTCGGTGGGGTCCAACTGGTCCGCGATGCCGATCGGGTCCTCGTCGTCGACGGAGCCGAGCAGTTCGACGACGGCGTCCTTCGGTGTCGACTTGCCACCCGAGGCGGTCTCCGAACCCTTGCGGGCGAACAGGTAGACCAGCCCGGCGGCGGCCAGCGCCACCACGACGGCGATCACGGTGATGATCACCGGCAGGTTCCTGCGTTTGCCACCGGAGCCGCCCGCCTGCTGGCCCGGCGGGGTGAAGCCCGGGGGCGGAGCCTGGCCGGGACCCGGCGGGTAGCCCTGGCCCGGTCCCTGGTACTGGCCGTACTGCGGGCCCGGTCCCTGGTACTGGCCGTACTGGGGGGACTGCGGTCCCGTGGGCTGCTGCCCGTACTGGGAATACTGCGGTCCGGTCGGCTGCTGGCCGTACTGCGGATACTGCGGCCCCGTGGGCTGCTGGCCGTATTGCGGCGACTGC
>JBIQML010000896.1:0-1626 GCA_044463405.1 Nakamurella lactea
CATGCCCGGGGTGCGCCGCTCGGTGACGGTGTGGAAAAGGTCCTTGATCAGCCGCAGGTTCGCGTCCCGGCCGATCATCGGGCCCTCCAGGCCGTCCACCCGCTGCGCGCCGCCGACACCGGCCAGCACCCGGGTCGCGGCCCACAGCCGCACCGGCTCGCTCTTGCCCTTGAGCTGGTGGGTGCCGGCGTCATCGAAACCGATGGCGGTGACGGCCAACCGGTGCGTGGTGCCATCCACCCACACCCTGCCGGCCGCGGCGGCCGCCTGCACGCGCGCCGCGGTGTTCACCGCGTCACCGGCCACCATTCCCTGGTTCGTCGCGCCGAGGTTGACCGCGACCTCGCCGGTGACGATGCCCACCCGGGCCGCCAGGCCCGGCACCTGGGCCTGCTCGCCGAGCACCGTCACCGCCGCCGCCAGGTCCAGGCCCGCCCGCACGGCCCGCTCCGCGTCACCCTCGCCGGCCGCTGGCGTGCCCCACACCGCCATCACCGCGTCGCCGATGAACTTCTCCACCACCCCGCCGTACCGGTCGATGACGGTGCGGGCGGTCTCGAAGTACCGGGACAGCAGCTCGCGCACCTCCTCCGGGTCACGCGATTCGGACAGCGGGGTGAACCCGACCAGATCCGCGAACAGCACCGAGCACATCCGGCGCTCGGTCACGGGCGAGGCCACCGACCCTGTTGCGAGCCCGGCACCGGACGGGGCCGGCCCGTCTCCGGCCGTCTGCCGGGCGCCGCACGCCCGGCAGAATCGGTCGCCGGGAGGGTTGATCGCGCCACATTGCGGACACCCGGCCTGCAATGCGCCGCCGCATTGGCCACAGAACCGTTGCCCCGGCTGGTGACCGGCCGCACACCGTGGGCAGCGCCGGCCCGCATCGGGATCCGTTGCGGAAATCGCGGTGTCGGCGCCCCCGCCGAGCTGCTCGCTCATCACGTCGTTCCGCTCGATGCGTCGGCGGGCTGGCTCAGCCGGTCGGCACGGGCGGCCAGGGGTGTGGCGCCGAGGCGTGCGGCGATCTGTCGTGCCTCCGCGATCAGCGGCGCCGCTTCGGCCAGATCGCCCCGACCCGTCAGGTACTCAGCCTCGTCCAGCAGCGCCATCGCCAGATGGTAGGGACTGTTGAAGCGGCGCGCGGCGACCACCGCGTCGGCGAACATCGTTGCCGCGCCCGGCCTTCCGGAGTCGCCGGCCAGCCTGGCCGTGGCGAGGTCCCGTTCCAGGAGCAGCAGCGCCGGCAGGTGACCGACCGGATGCGCATCCAGCCCGGCGAGCAACCGGTCCACGGTGGCGGAATCACCCAGGTTCCTGGCTGCCCGGGCAGCGACCGCCCAGGCCCACAGGAAGTACTCGTGCCGCACGCTCAGTGCCGATTCCAGTGCCGTCACCGCGAGGGCCCGGTCCAGTGCGGTGGCCAGATCACCGCGGGCCTGGGCGAGGAACATGTCCGCGGTGATGCAGACCGACTGATCCTGGAGATCTTCGCTGGTTCGCAGGGTGGGGGTGGCGGACAGTCGCTGCGCCGCGTCGACGTCCCCGCGCAACGCCGCCAGGATGGCCTGGTTGGCCACCATGAAGTCGTCATCGATGCCGTCGGCGTCGATGGTGGCGGCGATC
>JBIQML010000897.1:0-1623 GCA_044463405.1 Nakamurella lactea
CAACTCCTCCGCGCGGTCGCCGCCGTCGTTGACCAGCAGCATGTGATAACCCGCCTCCCGCAGCCTGCCCTCGATGCCCGAGGCCAGCTCCGCGTAGAACGGGTTGGCCAGATCGGAGATCAGCACGCCCACGTCGCGCCGCGATCCGACCCTCAGGTTCCGCGCGTTCGCGTCCGGCACGTACCCGATGTTCTCCGCCGCGGCCACCACCCGCGCGGCCACCGAGCTGGCAACGTACCCATGTCCGCTGAGCGCGCGAGAGACGGTCGAGGTGGAGACGCCGGCGGCCGCTGCGACGTCCGCGATCGTCGCGCGCCGATTCTGCTGCATCGCGCGGCCACCTCCACTCCGCGGGGCGATCCTGCGGAACCGTTACGGTACCCGCAGCCGGCGAGGCGGATCTCCCATGCACCGGTGACGGGCAACCCGCCGGTCGAGGCGACGGGGTCGGGCCGGTCGAGGCGACCGATCGAGCCGGTCGAGCGCTCGCGGCGAACCCGGCCGCACGCGGCGGTTCGGCTGTGGCCGGGGGCCTCAACACCGCAGGTTGGTCTCCACCACCACGATGTCCAGCCCATCGAGTCCGGCAACCACGCAGCCGTTGTGGAACCGCACCGTGCAGCGGCCCTCGGCCATCACGGCGATCACCATGCCCTTGCTGCCGGCCTCGACCGCGAGACCGCCGGGGGCGGCCAGCAGCCGTCGCGCGGCCACCTGATGGCCGGGCTGCCAGGGAAAGCTCGCCACCGTCATGCCAGCTGTTTCCCGGTACCCCGACGGGATTAACGCCGGCCCGTCACGTCCCTCACGACGCTGGCTGCGGTGCCCGGAAGCCGCTGCCGATACCGTCCCGGTAGCGCCGCCAGACCTGCCGCAGCAGCCGGTAGTCGTCGCCGGTCAGCGCCTCGTACGTCTGATCGAAGCCAGTGGCGTAGTACAGGGCCGGCACGCCGAGGTCCGGCTGGGTCAGCAGGTACCGTCGCCAGGCGTCGCGGTCCGGCAGGCACCAGCCGTCGGTGTCGATCGGGGTATCCGGCATCGCGGCACGCACCATGGCGGCGCGAAACGCCATGTGCGCCGGGACGTCGACGCTCGGATCGGCGGAGTCCAGCATCATGATGTCGTTCAGCCGGATCATGTCGGTCACGTCGGCGAACGCGGGATTCGGCGTGTGGGTGATCACCAGGCAGTCCGGCTTGGCGTCCTTCGCCGCCCGGTACGCCAGGGCCAGCAGGCGGTGCAGCAGCGCCGCACCCCAGCGCGGCCCCACCGAGGTGAGGGCGGTGCCACTCGGACCGGCGGCGGTGAAGTCGATCTTCAGACCGTCGGCGTCCAGCCCATCCGCCGCCAGCATCCGGGTGACCGCGGCGCGCACCAGTTCGGCGCCCGCCGTCGAGTCCGGGTCGATCGCGACCGGCCTGCCGTCCGGCATCCGCACGCAGGCCTCGGGCGGGGCCCCCTCCGGGTCCCACGCCTTCCACCACAGCAGGACCCGCTGCCCGTCCACGTGGCGATCGGCGATCCATCCGGCCAGATCCGGCCAGCGGCCCGCATCCGGGGTGCAGGTGGCGTAGTCCTGCGCCCACTTGTCGTCGACCACGATCGTCCCCGGGACGACCCCGG
>JBIQML010000898.1:0-1620 GCA_044463405.1 Nakamurella lactea
CGAGCGGGCGCTCGAGCGATTCGGCCTGGCCGACCTCGCCGACCACCCCGCCCACCTTCTCTCCGGTGGGCAGAAACAGCTTCTCGCGCTGGCGGCGGTCCTGGTGCGGGAGCCCCAGATCGTGGTCGCCGACGAGCCGACGACGCTGCTGGACCTGCGCAACGCGCGGCTGATCGGTTCCCTGCTGACCGATCTTCCGCAGCAGGTCGTGGTCGTGACGCACGACCTGGAACTGGTCGCCGGCTTCGATCGGGTCATCGTCATCGACGACGGACGCGTCGCCCATGACGATGTTCCGGGCATCGCGCTTCCGTTCTACCGCGCCCTGGCCGGCGACACGGCCCCGCTCACATGAGCACGGCCACGCTGGGCCTGTACCAGCCGGGATCGTCGGTGCTGCACCGCATGTCGGCGGGGTGGAAGCTGGCCGGGATGCTGCTGGCGGTCGTGGCGGTGGTGCTGCTGCGGCAGTGGTGGCAGCTCGCGACGGCGGCCGGCATCGTCACGCTGCTCTACGCCGCCGCCCGGATTCCAGCGCGGGTCGCCTGGGCGCAGCTTCGCCCGCTGAAATATCTGATCCCGATCTTGGCCGCGCTGCAGATCTGGCTGGCGGATTGGCAGACCGCCGTGCGGGTGTGCGGCACGATCGTGCTGGCGGTGGCGATCGCGGCGCTCGTCACGCTCACCACCCGGGTCTCGGACATGCTCGATGCGCTGGTGCCGGTGCTGCGGCCGCTGCGCCGAGTGGGCGTCGACCCGGACCGGATCGCGCTGCTCATGGCGGTGACGATCCGCTGCATCCCGCTGGTGGCGGGCATCGTCTCCACCGTGACCGAGGCGAGAAAGGCGCGGGGGCTGGGCTTCTCGGTGGTGGCGCTCGGGGCGCCGGTGGTGATCCGGTCGCTGCGCGCCGCCGACGCGCTGGGCGAGGCGCTCATCGCCCGCGGCGCCGACGACTGACCCCGCCGCCATACCCGGCACCGTCGAGCGCGCCTGTGGTCGAGGATCGCACTGGACCAACTCATCGCCGCGCGGACCACGCAGACGAGCGCCCCCGTGGTCGAGGATTGCACGCTAGATTTCAAAGCCGCGAATCTGACCTGCGCACATGTCGCAACACGCGAATCTGGCGTGCAATCCTCGACTATTTCGTCCCGGTCCAGATGCCGGAGGCCAGATCGAACGTGGCGCGGTCGAACAGCACCAGCGTCACCTCCCGCACCGACACCTCCGCGGCCGCGCCTTGCAGCACGTCGAGTGCCTGCCGGATCGCGTCCTTCTTCGGCCAGCCGAACACGCCGGCGGAGATCAGCGGGAACGCCAACGCCTCGGCGCCGAGTTCCTCGGCCACGGTGAGCGATTCGCGATAGCAGGAACGGAGCAGGTGGCTGCGGTCCTCGGAGGGCGAATAGACCGGGCCGACCGTGTGGATCACCCAGCGCGCCGACAGCCGGCCTGCGCCGGTGGCGACGGCCCGCCCGGTCGGCAGCCCGTCCGGCAGGATGGTGCGCCGAATCTCCCGGCATTCGTCCAGGATCGCCGCTCCCCCGGCCCGGTGGATCGCACCGTCCACCCCGCCGCCGCCGAGCAGCGCGTTGTTGGCCGCGTTCACGATGGCGT
>JBIQML010000899.1:0-1612 GCA_044463405.1 Nakamurella lactea
GCCTGTGCCTGCACCGTCACCGGCAGCCCGTCGGTGTCCTGGCCGAGGTTTCCGACCTGCACCGCCAGATAGTCCGAACCCGTTCCGTCGGTGCTGCCATGGAAGGTCTTCACGGTGCTCCCATCAGCGCCGTCCTCGCCGCAGCACGGCACCGGGATGCCCGGGCGGGACGCGGCGCCACCGGCGAAGGACGCGGCACCGTCGTCGTACCACCAGGGTGTCCAGATGCCGAAGGTGTACTCGCTCCAGCCGGGCGGGGAGTAGCTGGCCGGTGTGGTGCTGACCTGCCACTGCACCGGGGCGTCGCCGACCGGGCCGCCGGCGTAGTAGGTGGCGTCCGCCTGCACCTGGACGTTGGTGCCGCGGACGGCGGGATCGCCCGTCTCGGCGTGGGTGTCGACCTCGAACGCTGGCGTCCGGTAGTCCGCGATGGTGAAGTAGTGATCGCCGCCGAGATCGTTGTCGCCGCTGCTGCCGTCCAGACGCAGGTGCAGGTTGGCGCTGCCCAGGTGCGCGCCGGCGGGAATGTCCACGGTGAAGTCGAAGCCGCCGAGCCGATCCACCGGTGCGGTGCCGTGGCCGATCCTGGTGCCGTATCCGTCGGTGGCCGTCCATGAGGCCGTTCCGGATTCGGGAGTGGTGAGGGTGGTGGCGGTGTCGTCGGATTGCCTGCGGACCCAGCCCTTGACGGAGACCGTCTCGCCAGGCCGGTATGTCTGCCGGTCGTCGGTGACGTACCACAGCAAACGGTCCGTCCGCGGGCTGGATTGCCAGCTGGAATCCCACATGTCGCCGGGAAGCAGGGCGGCCTGATCCCCCTGGCGGACCAGCAACGCGCTGGCGCCGGACCGGTCGAGGTCGATGGTCACCAGACCGTCGCGGTTGGTGGATTGCCCGTCACCGATGCGCTGCCCGATGCTGTCCAGCCGTACCACCGTGGCTCCCGCGATCGGTGAGCCGGTGCGCAGGTCCGTGACCCACGCGCGCATGGTGGTCCGGTCGGCGATCGCGTCCACGGTCAGCGTGCTGGACTGGACCCAGGTCGTGGTGGGCCGGATCAGCCAGGTCTGGCCGCGGGCCGGGTCGATGGGCTCGACGAGGACGACGGCCTGCGTCCGGCCTCCTTCCAGCGCGCCGTCCAGATCCAGCGAGGTGGCGGCCGTGCGGTCGGCGGATCCGGTGACCGAGACCGTGCGATCCGCCAGGACCGGCCAGTTCGGGACGTGCAGGTTGTCGCCGGGCCGGTAGTTGTTCAGTTGCATCAGCCCGCGGTACCAGTCGCGGTAGTCCGCCCAGTCGTCCAGGTCGACGGCGAAGACCCGTTCCCGGAAACGCGTGACGTTGACGGTGGCCACCGTGACGGTGTGGCCGGCCACCAGCGGATCCAGCGTGGTGACGGACGTGGGGAACGGATAGATCTCGGTGTCGGCGTGCCCGATGTGGACGGAGGCGCTGGCGTCCTTGGCGAGTGTCTGGCCGAAGGTGTCTGCCAGGCCGGCCTTGACGCGGACGCGGTAGCTGGTGTCGGCGCGGGTGGCGCCGCTGATCAGGATCTGGCTGCCGGCCGCGGTGATCACGGCGCCGCCGGGAAGCGCGGGGCTGATGGTGACGG
>JBIQML010000900.1:0-1603 GCA_044463405.1 Nakamurella lactea
TGCGGCTGGCTAGCAGCCGGCGGGGAGGCCGGTCAGGTCTACTCGGTGGATCCCCTCTCCGGGGAATGGCGTCAGATCGCCGAGACCGGCGGGTACTGCCTCGGCATGGCGCTGGACGCACAGGACCGCATCTACGTGTGCGACATGGGCAGGCACGCCGTGATGCGGGTCGACCCCGGTGACGGCTCGGTCGAGGACATCACCTCCGGCCGCGGCGACACGGCCGTGCGGGTACCGAACTATCCGGTGTTCTCCGCCGAAGGGAATCTGTACTTCTCGGACTCCGGTGACTGGGACGCACGGGACGGCTTGCTGTTCGTGCGAACCGTGGACGGGCGGGTCAGGGTGGCCAGCGACGCGGCGCGCGGATTCACCAACGGCCTTGCGATCGACCCGAAGGGGCAGTACCTGCACGTGGTGGAGACCTCGGTACCGAGGGTCAGCCGGTTCCCGATACTGCCCGGCGGGGACCTTGGCGACCGCGAGACCGTGGTCGACATGCTGGGTGCCGTACCGGACGGGTTGGCCTTCGCGGCCGACGGGCTGCTGCTGATCGCCTGCTACCGGCCGGACGCCCTCTACCAGTGGGACGGTTCGACGCTCTCGCCGCTCGTCGAGGACCGGTCCGGCCTCACCCTTTCCGCCCCGACGAACGCCGCGTTCTTCGGGCCGGCCCTCGATCGGCTGGTCACCGCGAACCTCGCGGCGCGCACGCTCATCGAGGTCGACGCCGGTCTCACCGGAGCGGCCCTGAACTATCCAGACCTTCCCACCGTGGAGGGTTCGTGACCGCGCCGGCAGGGGGCGGCGCTGGTGACGACGGCGCCGTCCTGGTGACCGGTGGCGCCAGCGGGATCGGGCGCGCCGTCGCCGAGGCCTTCATCGCCGATGGTCGGCGCGTGATGGTCTGGGACCGGGAGCCGGGATCCGCTCCCGACGGCTCGGAGTCACGGTTGGTCGACGTCACGGACTGGGCGCAGATCCAGGCGGCCGCCGTCGATCTCCCCGCGCTGTACGCGGTCGTCACCTGCGCGGGGATCGGCATGCGAGGGCCGGTGCTGGAGCTGGGGCCCGACCACTGGCGGCGCACGTTCGCGGTCAACGTTGAGGGCACCGCGCTCACCGCGACGGCGGCCTTCGACGCCCTGCGGCGAGCAGCCGGAACCCTGGTCACCATCGCTTCCGTGGCCGGAGTCAACACCTTTCGCTACCGGGCCGCGTACTGCGCCGCCAAGTCCGCGGTCATCTCCCTGACCAAGTCGCTGGCCAACGAGTGGGCCGAGTACGGGATCCGGACGGTGTGCGTCAGCCCCGGATTCACCCGGACCGCCATGCTGGAGGAGTCGTTCAGGTCCGGACTGACCGACGAGAACCGGTTGCTCGATCACACCGCTCAGCGCGTCCTGCTGGAGCCGGGCGAGATCGCGGACGCCGTGCGAGCGCTGTGCCGGACGGAGTTCCGCAGGGTCACCGGCACAAACGTTCTCGTCGACGGCGGCTGGGACACGCTGTCGGGTTTCTGACGGTTCCGGCGGACAGCGACGTCCCGATGATGAGTGACACGCAACACCGGAGGACCCGGATGACAGACGTGCACGTCGAC
>JBIQML010000901.1:0-1598 GCA_044463405.1 Nakamurella lactea
GTTGCTTAATCGTCTGACTTTGTGTTTTCCTGACCCCCCCCCCCCCCCGCGCCTGGCGGGCCCGGCCCCCCCCGGCTTGTGAGTCTGAGGTGCCGCCATACCGCCCCCTCAGCCTCACAAGCCGCCGGAGCCGGAGCCGGACGCTGGGCCGGAGCCGGCGCCGGAGCCGGATGCTGGGCCGGAGCCGGATGCTAGGCCGGCCGATTCGGCCCGGCGTGTGGACCGGCGCAACACCAGGCACGCCACCAGGTACCCGATCAACGCTCCGACGGTGTTCGCCAGGATGTCCCGCCAGCTGCCGTCCCGGTCCGGCAGCCCCAGCCACTGCACCAGTTCCACCAGGCACGACAGCGCCAGGCAGGCCGGGACCACCAGGTACCGCCTGCTCCGCAGCGCCAGCGCCCCGAACAGCCCGAGCGGCAGGAACATCAGCACGTTCGAGGCGAACTCGATCAGGCCGAACGTGACCCACCCGGGCATCCAGGTCTGGTGCACCGCGTCCAGCCACCGCGCGAGCCGTTGCTGTCCCTCGGCGTCCGGCGGCCCGGGCGTGAACACGATCACGGCCACCGTCACCACCGTGGCGATCAGCAGCAGCCGAGCCACCAGGGCCACCCGAGGGGAGGCGGCACGCCCCTGCGGCACGACCACCACCAAATGCTACGGCGGGCGTCGTCGCGCCCCGTGCCGGTGACCGAAAGTGATCGTGCTCACGCTCTGCATAACCATTCGGTCACCGTAGGGACTCAGCCTGAACCCGAGCCCGGGAATCGGCGATGCCGAGCCGTACGCTCGTCCGGTGAGCTTTACCGTCGGCTTCGACCTCGACATGACCCTGATCGACCCACGTCCGGGCATGGTCGAGCTGTTCGACGTCCTGGCATCCGAGACGGGCATCCCGCTGGACGGGAAGGCCTTCGTCACCCGGCTCGGGCCCCCGCTCACCGACGAGTTCGCCCGCTACGGGGTGGCCGGCGAGGCCGCCGACGACCTGATCGATCGCTACCGCGAGCTGTACGCCGACTACGTCATCCCCAGCACGGTGCCGATGCCCGGCGCCGTGCAGGCGGTGGCGAGCGTGGTGGACCGGGGCGGATCGGTGGTGGTGGTGAGCGCCAAGCAGGGGCGGCATGTGCAGGCGCACCTGGACCTGCTGGGCATGCAGGTGTCCGCGGTCGCAGGGGAGCTGTGGTCGACGGCCAAGGCGCAAGCCCTGATCGAGCACGGCGCCGAGATCTTCGTCGGTGACCATGTCGGTGACATCGCCGGCGCCCGGGCCGCGGACGCGCTGGCGGTGGGCGTGCCGAGCGGCCCGATGACGGCGCAGGAACTGGCCACCGCCGGCGCCGACGTGGTGCTCGACGATCTCACGCAGTTCCCGGGCTGGCTGGACTCGTACCTGCTGGCCACGGTGCACTGACCGGTACCGGCCTCGCCGGACCGACCCGCGCGGTGTCGGGGCTCGCCCTAGTCCTCGGAGTGCTTCCGAGCGTCCAGCACGGTGCCCACCAGCCCGATGGCCAGGCCGAGCGGCGCCAGCACCGTGATCAGGTGCAGCCACCACGGCATGTCCCGCACGCCGGCCGCGAACATCCCGG
>JBIQML010000902.1:0-1593 GCA_044463405.1 Nakamurella lactea
CCCGGCCGGTGAGCATCAGCACGAACAGGAACAGCATCATGATCGCGCCGGTGTAGACGATGATCTGCGCGAAGCCGAGGAACTCGGCCTGCTGGGTGATGTACAGCACGCCCAGGCACAGCATGGTGAGCACCAGCCACAGCGCCGAGTGCACCGCGACCCGGGCGAACACCATGCCGATGGCCCCCAGCAGCGCCAGCGGGCCGACGATCCAGAACACGATCTCCTCGGCGCCGCCCGCCCCGCCGGTGGAGGTGGCGTTGGCGGCGGCCGCCGTGAGGACGGTCAGCGCGCCGCTCACCGCGGTCCCCCTACGCCGCCGCCCTGCTCGGCGATCGGCTGCTGGCCGGGCAGGTCGCCGGTCTGCTGCGCCTCGCTGGCCCGCGCTCCGGGACCGGCCTGCCGGATCAGCTCGGGACCGTTGACGTAGTAATCCTTCTCGTCGCCCAGCCGCTGCGGGTGCGGCGGCGCCTCCATGCCGGGCAGCAGCGGGGCCATCAGCATGTCCTTGGTGTAGATCAGCCGCTGCCGGTCGTCGTCGGCCATCTCGTAGACGTTGGTCATGGTCAGCGAGCGGGTCGGGCACGCCTCGATGCACAGCCCGCAGCCGATGCACCGCAGGTAGTTGATCTGGTAGTCCTTGCCGTACCGCTCGCCCGGCGAGTAGCGCTCGTCCTCGGTGTTGTCGCCGCCCTCGACGTAGATCGCGTCGGCCGGGCAGGCCCAGGCGCACAGCTCGCAGCCGATGCACTTCTCCAGCCCGTCCGGGTGCCGGTTGAGCTGGTGCCGGCCGTGGTAGCGGGCGGCCGGCTGCACGGGGTTGCGCGGGTAGTCCTCGGTGACCACCGGACGGAACATCGTGCCGAAGGTGACGCCGAAGCCCTTCAGCGGATCAAGAATCGACATCGGATCCTCCCGAATCATTCTCGGAGGTGCTGGGGTCGGCCTGGCCGCTTCCGGCGCCCGCCTCGGCGGGCGAGTCGGGCGGTGGCGGCAGCTGCCCGGAGGCGGCACCGTGGGCGAGCCGGCCCACCGGCCCGCCGCGGCCGGCGGACGCACCCGCCAGCGCGGCCGTGCGGATCGGCGGCGCCGGCACCACCAGGTCCAGCGGAGGCACCGGGAAGTCCGCCAGCGACGGGCCGACCACGCCCGGTGCGCCGGCGGCGAACTCGGCCTCCAGGGCGGCGTCCTCCTCGTCCTCGTCATCAGAGGGCGGCCGGCTGGGCCAGAACGCGATGATCAGCAGGATCACCACCAGCGGGATGCCCATCCACAGCAGCACGTCCCTGGTGGACAAGTCGGTGGCGGTGTTCAGCACCCTGGCCACACCGACCAGCACGATCCAGGCCAGCGACACCGGCACCAGGACCTTCCAGCCCATGTGCATGAACTGGTCGTAGCGCAGCCGGGGCAGCGTCCCGCGCAGCCACACGAAGATGAACATGAAGATCAGCACCTTGATGGCGAACCACAGCAGGGTCCACCAGCCGGTGTTCGCGCCGTCCCACAACGAGATCGGCCACGGCGCCCGCCATCCACCCAGGAACAGCGTGGTGGCCAGCGCGGAGACGTTGATCAGGTTGATGTACTCGG
>JBIQML010000903.1:0-1588 GCA_044463405.1 Nakamurella lactea
CCCGCGACTGCTCATCGTGGACTCCGTGCAGACCATCGCAGACACCGCCACCGACGGAGCCACCGGCGGGGTGTCGCAGGTGCGCGCCGTGGCGGCAGCCCTCACCGCCGCGGCCAAGCAGCGCAACATCGCGTGCGTGCTGGTGGGTCACGTCACCAAGGATGGCGCCATCGCGGGCCCGCGCGTGGTGGAGCATCTGGTCGATGTGGTGCTGCACTTCGAGGGCGAGCGCGGATCGCTGATCCGGACGGTGCGCGGCGTGAAGAACCGCTTCGGGCCGGCCGACGAGGTCGGCTGCTTCCAGATGACGGAATCGGGCATCGAGTCCGTCGCCGACCCGTCCGGTCTGTTCCTCACCGAACGACGTCCCGGGGTGGCAGGCACCTGCACCACGGTCATGATGCAGGGTCGGCGCGCCCTGCCGGTCGAGATCCAGACCCTGGTGAGCCAGTCCGGAGGCGGCGCGCAGCGCACCGTGTCCGGGCTCGACGCGGCGCGGGTGGCGATGGTATTGGCGGTGGCCGGCCGCTGGGCAGGCGTGTCCGTAGGCGGCTGCGATGTGCTGGCCGCCACCGTCGGCGGAGCGCGCACCACCGAGCCGGCGGCAGATCTGGCGCTCGCCCTGGCAGTGTGGTCCTCGGTCCGGGACATCCCGCTGCCTCCCTCGATGGTGGTGCTGGGCGAGTTGGGGCTTTCCGGCGAAGTACGTCCGATACCTGCTGTGTCGCAGCGGCTCTCGGAGGCCGCCCGGTTCGGCTTCGATTCGGCGATCGTCCCGGTGGGCGATTACGGCACCCTGCCCGTCGGCATGCAGGTGAGCCAGGCGCCGGACTTGCTCAGCGCGCTGCGATCGCTCGGCGACGGGGTGCAGGTGGTTTCCCTGTCCGACGAGCGCGCCCGGGAGCGCCGCGCCTGACGCCGCAGCGCCTGACACCGCAGTGGCAGCGCGGCCCGATCGTGCCGTAGCACCGCCGCGCCCCCGCTACTTCATGGTGAAGGGCAGTGGCTTGCTCTTGAATGCGCCGAGCTGAATGACGAGCGCATACGTGCCGGCCTTCACCTTCACGCGGGGGGCGCTGCACCCCGGCGCCGAGGTCGTTCCGGACCACACGATGACGTCGCTGACCTTGTGGCCGGGCGCCAACGTGCTCACCGGGTACGGGTCGCTCGGAAAGCAATCCGCCGTGGACCATACGTGGGCGCCGGCGGTGGTTGTGACGGTGTAGACCGGCGCGGCGCCGGCGACGTTGAACCGGCAGGTTTCCTTGCCCACGTTCGTCGCGTTCATGCCGAGCCGCGGCTGCTGACCGGAGATCGTTCCCCACACCACGCCGGTCAGGCTGATACTCGCGGCGGGGCAGATCAACCGGCCGGCCGCATCGTAGGACGGCTGGGGCGGCGCGGTCGTCTTCGGGGCGGTCGTCTTCGGGGCAGACGCCTTCGTCGCGGTGCCGGTGGCCGGAACGAGCTTCGTCACGGTCACCGTCACCGGGGCCGGCATCGTGGTCTCCACCATGGACGCGTCCGGCACGCCGGTCGCGGCCGACGCCGCGGTGGTCTTCGCGGCCGCCGTGGTCTTCGCCGCGTC
>JBIQML010000904.1:0-1581 GCA_044463405.1 Nakamurella lactea
CAATGCCGTTAAGTTTGCGGTTGGGGTGATTACTTCGTCGTTTCCGGCGGGGTGATTTGCTTCGGCGGTGCTTTTCGGCCGTCTACGGCCGTTTGACACGCCCGCGTTTGTGCGTGGGGAATTGTTGCGCGGCAGCTAGTTTCGGTGTGTGACAGGTGCCCGTGGACCCAGTGAGGAACCGGCTCCGGGCCGGTTGTCGGATCATCTGTCGCTGGGTGTGATCGCCCGGGTCTACCGGCGGGATCAGGTCGACGATGCGGTGACACGGACGGGCCGGAGGGAGAAGCGGCAGCGGCTGCTGCCGGCCCGGCTGGTGGTGTACTACGTGATCGCGCTGGGACTGTTTTTCGGCGAGGCCTACCAAGAGGTCATGCGCAAGATGGTCGGCGGGCTCAAGTTCGTGGCCGCGTGGGAGAAGGCGTGGACGGTGCCGACGGCGTCGGCGTTGTGTCAGGCCCGGCAGCGTCTGGGCGAGGCGCCGGTCAAGGAACTATTCGACCAGGTGTGCCAGCCTTTGGCCAGCACGTCCACGATCGGGGCGTTTCACCACGGGTGGCGGTTGATGGCCATCGACGGCATGGTGTGGGACATCCCAGACACGGCCGCCAACCTGGTCGAGTACCGCCGTCCGCCGTCGCGGACCGGGCAGGGCGGCGCGTTCCCGCAGGTGAGGATGGTCGCCCTCGGGGAGGCCGGCAGCCACGCCGTCGTGGCCGCGCAGCTCGGCCCCACCTGCACCGGGGAACGCGAACTGGCCGAAGGCTGCCTTTTCGCGCTCGAGACGGGCATGCTGGTGGCCTTCGATCGCGGCTTCTACTCCTTCGCCTTCTACCGCGAGGTCACTGGAACCGGTGCCGACGTGATCTTCCGGCTGTCCAAGACCATCAAACTGCCCGTGCTCACCAGGCTCCCGGACGACTCGTACCTGTCGGCGATCACCCCGGCCGGGGTCAAGGCCCCAGCCACGCTGGCCGACGCAGAGGCCATGGCCGCAGCCGGCCAGGCGGGGCTCGTGCGGGTCGTGGAATACGCGGTCACCGACCGGGACGACGCACCCGTCTACCGGGTTGTCACCTCCATCACCGACTGGCGCGAGATGATCTCCGGCGATGTGGCCGCCGCCTACCACCACCGGTGGGAGATCGAGATCACCTTCGACGAGATCGAAACCCACCAGATCGGCCACACCCGCGTCCTACGCTCCCAATCCCCGCCAATGGTGCGCCAGGAAATCTGGGGCATCCTTTTGGCCCACTACGCCATCCGGGCCCTGATCGTGCAGGCAGCCGACGACAACGACATCGACCCCGACCGACTATCGTTCCTGGACTCCCTGCGGGTGATCCGCCGCGAAGCCGACGGCTCCGCGGACTTTCCCCCCTCACCACATCGGTGATGCGCTGCTGCGCGTAACCGCCGAGATCCTGGCCCACCGCCTGGAACGCCGTCACCGCTCCTACCCGCGGGTGATCAAACGCTACGGGCCCTGCTACCGGCCCATCAAACGACCACACCACAAACAGGTCAAATACGACGGGCCCGGCAACGTCGAGATCCGCGCCGCATAACTGAACGGCATTG
>JBIQML010000905.1:0-1577 GCA_044463405.1 Nakamurella lactea
TCGACATCCTTGGACAGCATGGACTTCTGGATCCGCGGGATCAGCCCCTCGTAGGTGAGGTTGATGCCGTCCACCTTGATCTTGGTGGGCTCCTTGTGCAGCAGGTCGTGCAGTTCGCGCTTGGTGTACTTGCGGATCGGCTTGTCGGGGTCGAAGAACCCGCTGCCCCGGAATATCCGGCCGTACCAGCCGTCCATGCTGTAGCCGGGAATGGTCAGCGCACCCTGGTTGAGGGACTTGTCCGCGTCGTACAGCGCGGTCAGGTCGAAGTCCGACACCGACCCCATGCCCTCGCAGCGCGGGCACATGCCGCCGTGGTAGACCGCCTTGCGGACCACGGACTTCTTGCCCTTGGCGTCGGTCATGATCCCGCTGGCGACGCGCTTGGGCACGTTGAAGGAGAACGCGGTGGGCGGGCCGATGTGCGGTTCGGCGATCCGGCTGAAAAGGATCCGCAGCATGGCGTTGGCGTCGGTGACGGTGCCGACGGTGGAGCGCGGGTTCGCACCCATCCGCTCCTGGTCGACGGTGATCGCGGTGGTGAGGCCCTCCAGCAGATCCACCTCGGGTCGCGACAGCGTCGGCATGAAGGTCTGCAGGAACGAGCTGTAGGTCTCGTTGATCAGCCGCTGGGACTCGGCGGCGATGGTCGCGAACACCAGCGAGCTCTTCCCCGAGCCCGACACCCCGGTGAAGGCCGTCAGCCGGCGCTTGGGGATCTCGACCGAGACGTCCTTGAGGTTGTTCTCCCGCGCGCCGTGCACCCGGATGACGTCGTGGGCGTCCGCCGGGTGTGCCGCGGATCGCGATGCGGGGCCCGAGCGTGCCGGGGCCTTGCTCGTGCGGCGCGACGGTGCGGCCGCGGTGCTGGATCTGCTCACTGCTACCCCGTCACCGACCCTGCTGGATGCGGATCAGGTTTCCGGCCGGATCGCGGAACGCGCAGTCCCGCACGCCGTAGGGCTGGTCGGTCGGCTCCTGCACGACCTCCGCGTCACCGGCCTGCAGCCGTTCGAAGGTCCCATCGACGTCCGGGGTGGACAGATTGATGCTGGCGTAGGTGCCCTTGGCCATCATCTCGGCGATCATCCGCTGCTCGTCGTCGGTCAGGCCGGGGGTCGCCTCCGGCGGGTACAGCACGATCGACGTCTCGGGCTGTCCCGGCGGGCCGACGGTGATCCAATGCATGCCGCGGTAGCCGACGTCATTGCGAACTTCAAAGCCAAGTACGTCCCGGTAGAACGAGATCGCGGCCTCCGGGTCGTTCTGCGGCAGCATGGTGGAGTGAATCGTGAGGTCCATGGCGCTCACCGTAGCGGCCCGCTCGGACCCGGGGCTTCTCGAATCCTGATCAGTTGGTCCCACCCTCACCGGGTACCGAGAGCGCGGCGGCGGGCCGACGGTTCCTGACCGGCCTGGTCACCTGCTTGGCCACGCACGCGAGCATGCCCTCGGTCGCGGCCGCACCCTCCCGGCGGTTGAAGCGCCGCGGGGAGCCCCCCCACCCGGGGGGACGCGGGCGGGCGGCACCAGCGGGCGGGCGGCGTCCCCGAACGGGCGCCGCCAGGAGGGATCGG
>JBIQML010000906.1:0-1577 GCA_044463405.1 Nakamurella lactea
GAGCTGGATCATGCCGCGGCCGTCAACCAGCCGCTTGGCCTGAGTTCCTTTCCCCGCCGCCGGCGGGCCGAACAGGATCAAGTTCATTCGCAGGAGCCCTCCCCCGACCGGGCCCACCACGGCCCGGCGCTTACACGACTACGAGCGGCGCGAGCCCCGCAGCTTGGACCGCTTGATGAGGCCCTCGTACTGGTGCGCCAGAAGATGCGACTGGATCTGGGTGACCGTATCCATGGTCACGCTGACCACGATCAGAATCGACGTGCCGCCCAGATAGAAGGGCACGTTGTAGAAGCTGATCAGCGCCTCGGGCAGCAGGCAGACGATGGTGATGTAGGCCGCGCCGATCACCGTCAGCCGGGTGAGGACGAAATCCAGATACTCGGCCGTCCGCTTGCCCGGACGGATGCCCGGCAGGAAGCCGCCGTACTTGCGCAGGTTCTCCGCCGTCTCCTCGGGATTGAACACGACCGAGGTGTAGAAGAAGCAGAAGAACACGATCAGCGCGCCGTAGAAGACCATGAACAGCGGCTGGCCGTGCGACAGCTGCGCGACGACCGTCGGCAGCCACTGGGCCCAGCTCGGCAGGTCGGCGGTGGCCAGGAAGCCCATCACCGTGGTCGGCAGCAGCAGCAGGCTGGAGGCGAAGATCGGCGGGATCACGCCCGAAGTGTTGATCTTGAGCGGCAGGAACGAGGTCTCCCCGCCGAACATCCGGTTGCCCTGCTGGCGCTTCGGGTATTGCACCAGCAGCCGGCGCTGCGAGCGCTCCATGAACACGATGGCCACAACGACGCCGACGGCGATGGCGATGATCAACAGCACCGCGATGGTCGGGATGCCGCCGGTGGCGCCCAGGTTGAACAGCCGCAGCACCCCACCCGGCAGGCCGGCGACGATACCGGCGAAGATGATCAGCGACACGCCGTTGCCGACGCCGCGGCTGGTCACCTGCTCGCCCAGCCACATCAGGAACAGGGTCCCGCCAGTCAGGGTGACGACGGTGGAAATGATGAAGAACGGCCCCGGGCTGGTGACCAGGCCCGGCTGCGACGAGAGCGCCGTAGCGATGCCGAACGACTGGAAGATGGCCAGCACCACGGTGAGGTAGCGGGTGTACTGGTTGAGCGTCTTGCGCCCCGCCTCGCCGCCCTCCTTCCGGAGCTTCTCCCACGGCGGATAGATGGTGCCGAGCAGCTGCACGATGATCGACGCCGAGATGTAGGGCATCACGTTCAGGGCGAAGATGGCCATCCGCTCGACGGCCCCGCCCGAGAACATGTTGAACATGCCCAGGATGCCCTGGCTCTGGCCCTGGAAGGCCTGGGCGAAGGCGATCGGGTCGATGCCGGGGATCGGGATGAAGGTGCCGATCCGGTAGACCAGCAGGGCGCCCAGCGTGAACCAGATGCGCTTGTGAAGCTCGGTCGCCTTGGCGAAGGCGCCGATGTTCATGTTGGCGGCGAGCTGTTCTGCGGCCGAAGCCATTTAGATCCCCACGACTGGTGCGCGCCCACACATAGGCGCCACGCCTCGGTTCGTCACCCCGGCCGTTAGCATCGCCGGCCACCGGGCCA
>JBIQML010000907.1:0-1574 GCA_044463405.1 Nakamurella lactea
CGATGCCCACCAGCAGCTGCACGCCGGGCTCCAGGTCGATGGCGTGCTCGGAGTTCGGCAGCAGGCCGTAGAGGTAGTCGCTGGTCGGCAGGACGCCGATGTCGCCGAACTCCTCGCGCTGCTCCAGGAACGTTGCCGTCGGTCCGGGAAACAGCAGCCGGTTGAGGGTCGGGCGGGGGTCGGCCTCCAGCGCCGCGCGGTCCTCCTCGGACAGCGTGCCGACCGGCGGGGTGTGGCTGCGGCCGGCGAGCGCCTTGCCGCGGAACGGCTCGGGCCAGCCGCCGGCCGGGATGCCCAGCTCCCCGGACAGGAATCCCACCACGGAGTCGGGCACGTCGAACCGGCCGGGGTCGGCCTCGAAGTGCGCCGGGTCGACGCCCGCACCCACCAAGTGCAGCGCGAGATCGCCGACGACCTTGGACGACGGAGTGACCTTCACCAGGCGACCGAGCATGCGGTCGGCGGCGGCGTACATCGATTCGATCTGCTCGAACTTGTCGGCCAGACCGAGCGCCTTGGCCTGCTGGCGAAGGTTGGACAACTGCCCGCCCGGGATCTCGTGCCGGTACACCCGGCCGGTCGGCGAACGCAGTCCGGATTCGAACGGCGCGTACAGGGCCCGCACGGCCTCCCAGTACGGTTCCAGGTCCAGCACCGCCGCCAGCGACAGGCCGGTCGCCCGCTCGGTGTGGTCGGTGGCCGCGACCAGGGCCGACAGCGACGGCTGGCTGGTGGTGCCGGACATGGGGGCGCTGGCGGCGTCCACCGCGTCGACCCCGGCGCCGATGGCCGCGACCAGGGTGGCGAGCTGTCCACCGGGCGTGTCGTGTGTGTGCAGATGCACCGGGAGATCGAAGCGCGACTTCAGCGCGGAGACGAGCCTGGCGGCCGCCGGGGCGCGCAGCAGGCCGGCCATGTCCTTGATCGCCAGGATGTGCGCGCCGGCGCCGACGATCTGCTCGGCCAGGCGTAGGTAGTAGTCGAGGTCGTAGAGTTTCTCGTTCGGGTCGGCCAGGTCCGCGGTGTAGCAGAGGGCGACCTCGGCCACCGCGAAGCCGGTCTGGCGGACGGCGTCGATGGCCAGGCGCATTTGGTCGACGTCGTTGAGCGCGTCGAAAATGCGGAAGATGCCGATGCCGCTGTCGGCGGCGGACTGCACGAACGCCCGGGTGACGGCCGGCGGGTACGGCGTGTAGCCGACCATGTTGCGGCCGCGCAGCAGCATCTGCAGGCACACGTTGGGCAGCGCCGCGGACAGCGCCTCCAGCCGCTCCCATGGATCCTCGGACAGGAACCGGAGCGCCACGTCGTAGGTGGCGCCGCCCCAGGCCTCCACCGACAGCAATCCAGGCGTGAGCCGGGCGACGGCCGGCGCCACCGCCACCAGGTCGCGGGAGCGCACCCTGGTGGCCAGCAGCGACTGGTGCGCGTCGCGGAACGTGGTGTCGGTGGGACGGTGGGCGAACCCCCCGCCGCACGTCATGCTCGTGTGACGCATCCGGATGGTGGGGCGCTGCACGCTGATCGCCGCGGTCGTGATGCTGGTGGTCATGGTGTTCCGTTCTGCTGAGGTG
>JBIQML010000908.1:0-1573 GCA_044463405.1 Nakamurella lactea
GGCGAGGTAGCGACCCGCTGCGCAGCGTTCCGCGCCCGCGCTCCCGGCGGCATCGCAGGCTGCGGACGCTGCTGGTGGCGGGCCTGGCGATCGTCGCGCTGATCGGGGGCGTTGCCTGGTTCGGCGCACGACCGTCCGCTCCGCAGCGCGCCGGATATCCCACGCCCGGCCAGGAAGAGCTGGCCGAACCCGCCGGACGGCCGGCGCCGGCGCCGGCGGGCGCGGACATCTTCAGCTTCGTGCGGACGCAACCCGGCAGCGCGGAGCCGGTGAGCTGGGACCCCTGTCGCCGCATCCACTACGCCACCAGCGGCATCGCACCGACCGAGGGCCAGGAGATCCTGGCCTCCGCGTTCCAGCGCCTCGGATCGGTGACGGGATTCGAGTTCGTCAATGACGGGCCCACCTCCGAGCCGGCCAGTCTGCACCGTGAGCCGTTCCAGCCGGACCGGTACGGCGATCGTTGGGCGCCCGTGCTGGTGGCCTGGACCACGCCGGAGGTCATCGACGACCTGGCCGGGGCGACGATCGGGCTCGGCGGAGGCATCGCTGTGAGCGACGACCAGAAGCGGCTTACCTACGTCTCCGGGACGCTGTTCCTGGACCGGCCACAGGTGGAATCGCAACTCGCCGACGCCTCGGTCGACGGCACGTTGGTGACGCGGCGCGCCCAACTGCGTGCCGTGATGCTGCACGAACTCGGCCACCTGGTCGGGCTCGGGCACGTCAACGATCCGAGCCAGCTGATGTTTCCGGTGACGACGATGGCCGTCACCGACTACGCCGTCGGGGATCTGCGCGGGCTGCATGCCCTGGCGACCGGTCCGTGCGCGCCCGGTCTCTGAACCCTCTGTTCCGGTCGCCCGATGACGTGCCGGTGGCCCACGGCGCGGACGCGTGACCGCTGACGCCTAGCTCCCGATGCCTGAGCGCCCGGGCCGGGCGCCCGCTCGTCCCCCGGCGCCCGGCACCCGATCGACCGGGTTAAACGCCGACGGCGAGGGTGCCCCTCG
Organism: Nakamurella lactea; assembly: GCA_044463405.1. Classification (GTDB taxonomy): domain Bacteria; phylum Actinomycetota; class Actinomycetes; order Mycobacteriales; family Nakamurellaceae; genus Nakamurella; species Nakamurella lactea_B. The sequence goes on from JBIQML010000908.1 coordinate 1,014, forward strand.
GGGACCACCCTCGCCGTCGCGGTGGAGCCTGCCGGCCTAGGTCAGCTGCAGCCGGAGGTCGAGCCGCAGCCCTCGCACACGTAGCAGGCGCCGGACGGGCGCATCTTGGTGCCGCACGTCATGCACAGCGGGGCGTCCGCAGACTTGCCGATCACCAACTCCAGCAATTCGGTGGACGACCCGGCGTCACCGGTGGACCGGGCCCCACGCTCGTTGGCCTCCTGCTCGGATCGCACGATCGGTTGCGGCGTGGCGTCCACCGAGGAGCGCATCTCCTCGATCCGCTCGGCCACGTCCTCCTCGTCGTCGGAATCGTCGGAGTCCACGTCACCGGCCTGTGCCGCCACCTGGGCGGTGCGCTCGGCGGCCGAGAAGATGCCCAACTCGGCACGCTTGTCGACCGGCAGGTAGTCCAGCGCGATCCGCCGGAACAGGTAGTCCATCACCGAACTGGCGATGCGAATGTCCGGGTCGTCGGTCATGCCCGCCGGTTCGAACCGCAGGTTGGTGAACTTGGAGACGTAGCTCTCCAGCGGGATGCCGTACTGCAGGCCGACCGA
>JBIQML010000909.1:0-1570 GCA_044463405.1 Nakamurella lactea
GCGCTGCGGAATGTGGGTCTGGAACCGAAGGTCAACATTCGCCCGAGCGCGAACCCCGATTGCATCGCAACGATCCGAAGCGCTGGGCCGGTCACCATGCTGGCACAGGAGGCCGCCCTGTTCCGGGCCATCAACCATCGACGGACCAACCGCAAACCCTTCCTCGAACAACCGGTGGCGATCCGCGATCGGCACCTGCTGGTCAAGGCCGCCGAGGCCGAACGCTCCCGACTGAGGGTGATCTCCGACGTTTACCAGCAGGCGGACCTGCATCGTCTACTGGTGCGTGCACATCAGGAGCAACTCTCCGATCCCCGTTGGGTCGAGGAGTTCGACTCCTGGCTGATGCGCTCCCCGTCCGATAGGGATGGCATCACGCTCGCCGCCAGCGGACCGCGCCCGGAACTCCAGGACACCTGGGTGCTTCGTGACTTCGGCATGGGGCATGCGAACGTGCGCGTTCCCGGCAAGGACTTCGAGTCCGAACCATTGATAGCGATTCTGACCAGCTATGTCGACGATCCGTTCGCACAGGTGCAGGCCGGTCAGGCCCTGGAACGGGTCCTGCTGACCGCCACCACGCTCGGCCTCTCGGCGTCGTTCCTCTCCCAGGTCATCGAAGTGGCCGCCATCCGCTCTGAGTTGCAGCACCTGGTGGCCGGGTCCCATCCCCAGGCTGCCGTTCGCATCGGTTACGGTCCCCCGATTCCGGCGACCCCGCGCCGTCCGGTCGAGGACTGTCTGGTCGATGAACACGCCGCTGTGTCGGGGCTCCCCACCCGTTCCGTCGCCGGGTCCGACCACCACGTCGGCACCGGAGACGCGGGATCCTGAGAGGCGGGGACGACCCGCGGGGCTGACCCGGCCAACGCCTCGTCTGCCACCACGGTGAGTCACCGTTGTACTGGTGGCGGGCGGCATCGGTGCAGGAGGCAACGAATGCTCGGCAGCGACTTCGTGCGGGCCAGTTCGGCCGACATGATGGAACTCGCCTGCGATGTCGGACCGGCCCCACGGCACCTGGGCGCCGTCATCCTGCTCGCGGCGGGTACGGCACTCGACCCTCACGCTGTCAGGGCTGAAGTGGCAGCCCGGATGGGCACCATCCGACGGTTGCGCCAGCGACTGGTGTACCCACCGCGCGGCTGTGGCCGGCCCTACTGGATCGATGAGCGGGCGTTCAACGCCGCCGACCATGTCCGCGCAGTCCGCTGTCCGCCGCCAGGCGATCGCACCGCCGTCCTGGCGGCGGCCACCGACGCTCTGACGCGGCCGCTGCGCCCGGACCGTCCCCTCTGGGAGGTGACCATGATGACGGGCCTGGCCGGCGGTCGGATGGCTCTCGTCGTGGTGGTGCACCATGTTCTGGCCGACGGGATGGGCGGATTGGCGGTGCTGGCGCGGCTGGTTGACGACGGTCCCGCCCGGTCCTCGACAGGATCGCGGACGAAAACCCCGAGCACCGCGGAACTCGCTGTCGACGCGCTGTTCTCGTGGCTGCGCGCGCTCGCGCGCATCCGGGCCGGTGCCGGCAACCGTCCCGGCGGCGCTGGTCCAGTTGAGATCCCGC
>JBIQML010000910.1:0-1565 GCA_044463405.1 Nakamurella lactea
GGCGTGCGCCGCCTCCACATCGGCCCGGCTGATCACGCCGTCCGGCCGGGTGGCGGTGACGGAGCGCAGGTCGATGCCCAGATCCTTGGCCAGCTTGCGTACCGGCGGCGTGGCCAGCGGCGCCGGCCCCGGTGCGGCTCCGGTGGCCAGCGACTGGATCCCCGCCGTCGCGGGCACCGACGCCGTGTCGTCCGCACCGGCGGCGACCGGCGCGCCGGTCGGTGCACTTGCCCGGTCCGGCCGGGCAAGTACAGAGGCCGCGGCGGGACCGGACGTGCCGCCCGCGGCCGCCCCGGCCGATGTGGACGCACCGCTCGCCGGGGCTGCCGCGCCCCGGCGGGCCCGCCGGCGACCACCCGACTCGGCCGCGATGTACCCGACCAGGGTCGCGACCCGACCGTCCGCCATCGCCTCGCCAATCTTGGCACCGCCATCTCCGGCGCCGGCGCCGGCCCCGGAGGCCTCGTCACCGCCGGACGGAGCCGCCCCGGCACCGGCCTGTGCTGCCGGACCGGCGCCGCCTGAGGAATCGCCGTCGTCCAGCGGCCCGGCATCCGGCTGGGTGTCGATCTGGATGATCGGCGTGCCGACCTCGATCGTCACGCCGGGCTCGGCCAGCAGCCTGTGCACCCGGCCGGAGTGTGGTGACGGGAGTTCGACGGCGGCCTTGGCCGTCTCGATCTCCACCATGATCTGGTTGACCTCGAGCATGTCCCCGACACCCACGTGCCAGGACAGGATCTCGGCCTCGGTCAGGCCCTCGCCCACGTCGGGCAGGGTGAACGTCTGCAGTCGTGAACTCATGTTCCGCCCCTTTCAGTAGGCCAGCGACCGGTCGACGGCGTCGAGGATCTTGTCCAGATCGGGCAGGTACTGCTCCTCGATCCGGCTGGGCGGGTACGGGGTGTCGAAGCCGGCCACCCGCAGCACCGGGGCGGCCAGCGAGTAGAACGCCTCCTCGGTCACCCGGGCGGCGACGTCCGAGGTGATCGACGACTCGCGGGGCGCCTCGGAGACCACCACCAGGTGCCCGGTCTTGCGCACCGAGGCGAGCACCGGCTCCAGGTCCAGCGGGGACAGCGAGCGCAGGTCGATGATCTCCAGCGACCGCCCCTCGGCGGCCGCGGCGTCGGCGGCCTTGACCAGCACCGGCATGGACGGGCCGTAGGAGACCACCGTGCAGTCCGTGCCCTCCCGCCGCACCACCGAGGAGACCACGGTGTCCGGACGGGTCGAGGTGTCCAGCGCACCCTTCTCCCAGTAGCGGCGCTTGGGCTCGAAGAACACCACCGGATCCGGGCACTCGATGGCCTCCTGGATCATCCAGTAGGCGTCGCTCGCGGTGGAGCAGGCCATCACCCGCAGCCCGGCGATGTGGCAGAACAGCGACTCCGGCGATTCGGCGTGGTGCTCGACCGCGCCGATGCCGCCGCCGAACGGGATGCGGATGACCATCGGCATCGACCACACGCCCTGCGAGCGGTAGGTCACCTTGGCGACCTGGGAGATGATCTGGTCGAAGCCGGGGAACACGAACCCGTCGAACTGGATCTCGCAGACCGGCC
>JBIQML010000911.1:0-1561 GCA_044463405.1 Nakamurella lactea
AGCCGTGGATGCGCTCCCGGGGCAGCCGCGCGGTGTGGTGCGCGCCCAGCGCGTCCTGCCGTCGGGAGAACAGGTGGCACGGCCCGTCCGCCGGGACGATCAGGCATTGCGGCGTGTAGAACGACCAGGCGTTGTATCCGGTCAGGTAGTACAGGTTCGCCGGGTCCACCACGACCAGGGCGCTCAGCGAGCGCTCCGCCATCCGGGCCTGCACCCGGCGCAGGCGGTCGGCATATTCGGCGTCCGAGAACAGGCGCGAGGAATCCGGCGGCGCCGCCGGCGGGGAGGGCTCTTCGGGGGTCACGGATCCATCGTGCCCAGAAGACCGGTTGTTGACAATAGGACAGTCTGATTTCTACCTTGTGCCGGTGACGCGATCACTACCGGTGGTGACCATTCTCGGGGCCGAGGGCATCGATCCCCCGCGGCACCTGGAGCCGCTGTCGGGCCGGGTGACGCTGCGGCACACCGACGAGGCGGGGCTGGCGGACGCGGTGGACGGCGCGCAGGTGCTGCTGCTGTGGGACTTCCTGTCCGGCGCGGTGGCCGGGGTGTGGGATCGCTGCGGCGCCCTGCGGTGGATCCACGTGGTGGCGGCGGGCGTGGACCGGCTGATGTTCGACGAGTTGCGCGACTCCGACGTCGTCGTCACCAACGCCCGCGGCATGTTCGACCGGCCGATCGCCGAGTACGTGCTGGGCGCGCTGCTGGCCGACGCCAAGCTGCTGCACGAGAGCCAGGAGTTGCAGCGCCAGCGGGTCTGGCGGCACCGGGAATCGCGCACGCTGAACGGCAGGCTGGCGCTGGTGGTGGGCACCGGCAGCATCGGGCGGGCGATCGCCCGGCTGCTGCGCGCCGCCGGGCTGCGGGTGGTCGGTGCCGGACGCACCGCACGGGACGGTGACGGGGACTTCGAGCACATCGTCGCCAGCGCCGACCTGCCCGCACACATCGGCGATGTCGACTACCTGATCAACGCGGCACCGCTGACGCCAGCCACCCGCGGCCTGATCGGCGACGCGGTGTTCGGGGCGCTCCCGGACGACGCCTATCTGGTCAACGTGGGCCGGGGCGAGACGGTGGCCGAGGACGACCTGGTCTCGGCGATCCGGGCGGGCCGGCTGCGCGGGGCATGCCTGGACGTGTTCGCGGTCGAGCCGCTGCCCCGCGAGTCACCGCTGTGGGACCTGCCGGGGGTGACGGTGACGCCGCACATGTCCGGGGACGTGGTCGGCTGGCGCGACACCCTGGCCCGGCAGTTCGTCGATCTGGCGCTGCTGTTCCTGGACGGCCGGCCGCTGGCCAACGTGGTGGACAAGCGGCTGGGCTTCGTGACCGGCTAGGGCGTGGCCTGCCGTTCGGTGACACCGGTGGGCGGCGCGGACATCGCCTACGTGAGGGCTGTCCCATGTGACCCAACCTCGGTCCGCTGAGAATCTGCCGCCAGATTCGTTGGTGCGCGGCGTTTGCCCAGGTCGCGGTGATCTTGGAGCCATCTGGCGGCAAGTTTTCAGATTTGATGCCACTTCGTGGCGCCCGCGGATGGATGAAACTTGGTGGT
>JBIQML010000912.1:0-1558 GCA_044463405.1 Nakamurella lactea
CATCTGCTCCCAGATGCCCATGGTGCGGTCGCCCTGCACGTTGGAGTGGCCGCGGATCGGTGAGGCGCCGGCGCCGGGCCGACCGATGTTGCCGCGCAGCAGCAGCAGGTTGATGACCTCGCGGATCGTCGGCACGGCCTTCTGGTGCTGCGTGAGGCCCATTGCCCAGGTGATGATCACTCGGTCGGCGCGGATGTAGCGGTCCGCAAGCTCGTCGATCTCGGCGCTGGAAAGGCCGGTGGCGCGCAGCACGGCCGCTTCATCGAGGGCGTCCAGGTGGGCCGCGTACTCGTCCAAGCCATGGCAGTAGGTGTCCAGGAAGCGGTGGTCGAGAACCGATCCGGGGCGGCGTTTCTCGGCGTCCAACACGCGCTTGGCCACGGCCTGCATCAGCGCCATGTCTCCGGCCAGGCGGATCTGCAGGTATTGATCGGCCAATCCGGTGCCGCGTCCCAGCACACCGCGCACGGTTTGCGGGTTCTTGAACCGCATCAGCCCGGCCTCGGGCAGCGGGTTCACCGCCACGATGGTCGCCCCGGCCTCCTTGGCCTCCTCCAGCGCGGTAAGCATCCGGGGATGGTTGGTGCCCGGGTTCTGACCCATGATGATGATCAGGTCGGCCTTGGCGAAATCGCCGTACGAGACGGTGTTCTTGCCGACGCCGATCGACTCGGACATAGCCAGCCCGGTGGACTCGTGGCACATGTTGGAGCAGTCCGGCAAGTTGTTGGTGCCGAACGCCCGAACGAAAAGCTGGTAGGCGAAAGCAGTCTCGTTGGCCGTGCGTCCGCTGGTGTAGAAGGCAGCCTGGTCCGGGGAGTCCAGCGCCTTCAGCTTCGCCGCGATGATCGAAAACGCCTCGCCCCAGCTGATCGGCTGGTAATGACGCCGTCCCGCCGGCTTGTACACCGGCTCGACGAGCCGGCCCTGCATGCCTAGCCAGTACTCGGATCTGGTGAGCAGATCGTCCACGGAATGCTCGGACCAGAACGACGTGGGAATGGTGAGCGGGGTCGCCTCCCAGGTGACGGCCTTCGCGCCGTTCTCGCAGAACTCGGCCGTCTTGCGATGGTCCGGATCCGGCCAGGCGCAACTCATGCAGTCGAAGCCGTCCTTCTGGTTCATCGCCGTGAGCAGCTTCAGGCTCCGGCCCGCCCCCATCTCCCGCAGCGCCGGGCCTACGGAATGCAGCACCGCGGGCACGCCCCCGGCCCAGGTCTTCGGCTTGCCTACCTCGATGTCGGCGTCCGTCACGTCGTCGCGCAACGGCTTATTCCTCGTCATGCAGCACTCCCTTCGCCCGCCGACAGACGCGCTGCGACCCGCTCGGCCCCGGTGTAGATCACCATGGAGTTGCCGCGCAGGAACCCGATCAACGTGATACCGGCTTCGGCCGCGAGATCAACCGCCAATGACGACGGCGCCGATACCGCCGCCAGCACGGGAATGCCAGCCATCCATGCCTTCTGGGTGAGTTCGAAGCTGGCCCGGCCGGACACCATCAGTACCGCGCCGCGCAGCGGCAGCCGGCCTGCCTCCGCCGCCCAGCCGATCAACT
>JBIQML010000913.1:0-1554 GCA_044463405.1 Nakamurella lactea
TGCGCCGCCCGCCGGGCCGCGAGGCCTACCCCGGTGACGTGTTCTACCTGCACTCGCGGCTGCTGGAGCGCTGCGCCAAGCTGTCCGACGAGCTGGGTGCCGGCTCGATGACCGGCCTGCCCATCATCGAGACCAAGGCCGGCGACGTGTCGGCGTTCATCCCGACGAACGTCATCTCCATCACCGACGGCCAGGTCTACCTGGAGTCCGACCTGTTCAACTCGGGTGTCCGGCCGGCCATCAACGTCGGCATCTCCGTCTCCCGGGTCGGCGGCAAGGCGCAGGTCAAGGGCATGCGCAAGGTGTCGGGCACGCTGCGTCTGGACCTGTCGGCCTACCGCGAGCTGGAGGCGTTCGCCGCGTTCGGCTCCGACCTGGACGCGGCCTCCCGCCGGTCGCTGGACCGGGGTTCCCGGCTGGTGGAGCTGCTCAAGCAGGGCCAGTACTCGCCGTACCCGGTCGAGGAGCAGGTGGCCTCGCTGTGGGCCGGCACCCGTGGGCATCTGGACCGCGTGCCGGTGGAGGACATCCGCCGGTTCGAGAGCGAGTTCCTGCAGTACCTGCGGCACCTTCCCGGCGGCCCGCTGGAGGCGATCCGCTCCGAGGGCGACCTGTCCGAGGCCAGCGAGGACGGCCTGCTGCAGGCGCTGAACACCTTCGCCGAGTCGTTCACCACCTCCGGCGGCACCATCCTGGGCCGCGAGAAGGAGGCCAAGCCGATGGACGAGTCGGACGTTGGCACCGAGAAGGTCCAGGTGCGCCGCCAGCCCCCGCCGGCGAAGAAGAAGTGACCGGGACCGTCGGACCGGTTCGGACCCAGACCCAGATGAGGATGCCAGTGAACACGGCGGTGACGAGGCCAACGCCGCGCACGTGTCGGGACGGCCGGGCGGGAGGTGACCAGTGAGCGCGCAGGTTCGCGTCCTGAAGCAGAAGATCAGGGCGACGCAGTCCATCCAGAAGATGGTCAAGGCGCAGGAGCTGATCGCCACCTCGCGGATCGCCAAGGCGCAGGCCAAGGTCGATGCCGCCGCGCCGTACTCGGCGCAGATCACGGAGGTGCTGACGGAGCTGGCCACCGCCTCCACGCTGGAGCACCCGCTGCTCACCGAGCGGGAGGACGCCCGGCGCATCGGCATCCTGCTGATCACCTCCGACCGTGGCCTGTGCGGCGGCTTCAACGTCAACGCGATCAAGGCCGCGGAGGAACTCGCCGCGCTGGTGCGCAGCAACGGGCGCGAGCCGGTGATGTACGTGATCGGGCGCAAGGGTCTGGCGTACTACACGTTCCGGCGCCGCCCGGTCGCGGCGTCCTGGACGGGCTTTTCCGAGCGGCCCTCCTACGCGGACGCGGAGGCCGCCGCGTCGGCGGTGATGACGGCGTTCCTGGCCGGCAGCGACGGCGAGGTGGAGCAGCAGAACGGCGAGACCGGGCCCGGCATCGACGGCATCCACCTGGTGTCCACGCACTTCGTCTCGATGATGACGCAGACGCCGCAGGCCCGCCGGGTCGCCCCGATGGAGATCGAGTACGTCGGCACCGACGCCCCGGGC
>JBIQML010000914.1:0-1553 GCA_044463405.1 Nakamurella lactea
CTACCTGGCCGTGGAGCGGCAGTTCGCCCTGCACGACCTGTACACCGCCGATGAGGTCTTCGTGACCGGCACCCAGTGCGAACTGGCACCGGTGACGGTGATCGACGGCCGGCAGGTCGGATCGGGAGGGCCCGGCCCGGTCTGGCGGGACCTGCTGGCGCGGTATCGCGAACTGGTCCAGGCGAGTGCGCGGTGATCGCCCGAGCGACGGCCGGCGGCCGGGACCGGTCATGACCCAGTTGTCCGGAGAGGTGGAAAGCGCGGTCGCCGGCGCGATGGCCATCCTCGCTCCGAACACGTCACCGGGGTGCACGCTTGCGATCGTCGGCAGTACCGACATCGACCGGCCCTTCTACCAGTGCTTCGTCGCGGCGGCCGCCCGGCTGGGGATCGAACCCGTCGTCGGGTTGATGCTTCCGCGTGCCGCACCCGGCCTCCCGGCACCTCGGCAAATCTCGGCCTGTGCCCGTGAGGCGGATACCGTGCTGCTGACGGGCTCCGCGTCGCTTGCCCACAGCGCAACGGCTCTCGACGCACTCGACGCCGGCCGGCAGGTGATCACCTTCCCCGTCCCGAAGGGCAGCGGCGCCGCGATGGCATACCTGGCGGCCCAGCGCGGCTACGACACCGCCAAGCTCGGACGTCTACGGGAACGCTGCCGAGCCATGGCCGAGGTGCTGGACGCCGGCAGCACCGTGCGCGCCGGATCGCCGCTGGGCACCGACCTGACGGTCTCCATCGCGGGCCGGACCAGCCACTCCTGGTACGGGATCGCCGACGCGTACGACCACAACATCACCGCGTGGCCGCCTGGGGAATGCCATGTCTCGACGATCGAGACCAGTGCGACCGGCGTCGTCGTCGTCGACGGCTACATCAGCGGGCTCGGGGTATCGGACCCACCGCTGAGGCTAACCTTTGAAGACGGCTCGCTGTGCGAGCTCACCGGTGGCGCGGCCGACCGGCTCGGCGACCTGGTGTTCGTCCACGGCGACTCGGCGCGAATCCCGTGCGAGATCGGCATCGGCATCAACCCGTGGCAGCCGGTGGGCGGGACGAACGCCGACAAGAACGCTGTCGGTACATGGCACCTGGCGATCGGTACCAACGCCTCCGCATGCTTCGGCGGCGCGGGGTTCGACGGGCGCAATGCGAGTTCCATCCACCTCGACTGCGTCTGTGTGGACGGCAGCAACTTGTGGGTCGACGGCGACCGGATCCTGACCGATGGCCGCCTCGCCCCGGAAGATCCCAGCAGGTAATGGATCACGACTTCAAGGAGATTCACATGAAGGCAAGGCACCTGAGGCGCGGCTTGCTGTCCGTGCTCATTCCGGCCCTGGCGCTGTCGGTGGCCGCGTGCGGATCGGCAGTCGGATCCAGCGCCGCGGGCAGCGCGCCGGCGTCGTCCCCGAGTGCGTCGTCGGCTTCGGCGGTGGCGTCGTCCGGATCCGCATCATCATCGTCACAGGGTTCCTCGGCCAGCGCGTCCGACGGGGCATCGGCGTCCGCGGGCCCTGCATCCTCCTCGGCGTCGGAGGCAGGTTCCGGGT
>JBIQML010000915.1:0-1549 GCA_044463405.1 Nakamurella lactea
TCGATGGCCGGCCTCGTCGAGCTCGGGCTGGTCGAGACCGACGCGTGGTCCCGCCGCCAGGTGTTGCGCTTCGGTGGCGCCGTCGCCGCCGCTGGGATCGCCGCGGTCGCACTGCCCAGCGTGTCCGCTGCTGGATCTCCGCCGGGATCCACGAACCCGGACACCACTCCACCAGCCACCACGACCCCGGTCCTTTTTCCACCGGCCACGAACCCCCGTGGCCTCTACCTCGCCCAATCGAAGACCGTCTACCACCGGGACGGGACGAAACTGGTCCCGGCGTTCACCACTCCGGAACCCATCACGGGCCTGACCATCGACCCGGCCGGCAACGTGTACGTCGCCATCAACGACGAGATGGCGGTGTTCCGTTGGGACGGCAGCACACTGACCAAGGTCCTCGGTGGTTTCCTCGCGGAGCCGTTGCGGGAGCCGAGAGGAATGGTCGTCGATGCCGCCGGGAACCTGTACATCGTCTGCTCCTGGGATGGCAGCGTGGTCAGATGGGACGGACACGAACGCACGGTGCTGTTCTCCGGTCTGTCGTTTCCGGTCGGTGCGGCGGTCGGTGCTGATGGCCACCTCTACGTGGCCGACCAGTACGGATTCGCCGTGGTCAGATGGGACGGACACGAGGTGACGACGGCGTTCTCCAATGGCTACCGCCCCTGGGGACTGGCCTGCACCACATCCGGCACGATGTACGTGTCGTTTCCCGACAAGGGAACGGTGGAGCGCTGGGAGGACGGAACACTGACCCCGGTCCTCACCGGCCTCGCCAGTCCGACCGACGTGGCCGTCGACGACGCCGGAAACATCTACGTGGTCATCTACGAGTACGGATCGGTGATCCGGTGGGACGGGACGACCCAGTGGGGTGTCGCCGTGGGATTCGACGACGTGAACGGACTCGCCTTCTTCTGACCTCGTCCGAGTTCGTCGTCGGCCGACGAGTGGGTCCTCACCCGGCGGTGAATCCGGGCGGGGCGTTGTGCACATAGGAGCGCTCTTCGAACCGCTCGGCGATCCGCCAGCCCCCGGGGGTGCGGACGAAGCGGTCGACGTACCAGATCCCGATGAACATCGTGTGGGTTCCACCATCGGCTCCGGCGAGGGTCATCGGGTTGTGACAGATCGCCCGTCCCGTCGCCGTGTCGCCGTCGAGGGTGACCTTGGCGGTGGCCGTGAGGTGCTGGAACGACGTGAACCAGGCCATTCCCTCGGCGAGGAAGGTCTTGATCTCGGCCAGGTTGCCCCGGATCCCCCCGACCGCGGTGTAGTCGATCACCGCATCGGCGGTGAACACCTCATCGAGGGCGTCCCAGTCGCGTCGGTCGATCGCGTCGGCGTAGGTCACCAGTAGATCCTGGATCTCGAAGCGGTCCGACAGTTCCTGCAGGGTCATCGTCATGGGCCCTGAGTCTCGCGCCGTTCACCACCGGCTGCGACCGCCTCCGCTACTCGAACTTCGGGAGGTCACCTGGGTCTATCCATGGTGTGATGTCGCGGGTCATCCCTAACAGGTGTCGCGGGTCTTCCCTAACACTAG
>JBIQML010000916.1:0-1548 GCA_044463405.1 Nakamurella lactea
GGGCCTCCCGATCCCGCCGTGTCGGGACCGACGACCGTGATCGGCGCCCCCGAACCGCCGGTCTCGGTAGTGCTCGGAGTTCCGGCCTGGGTGCCGGTGACCTGCACCGCGTCCGATCCCCCTTCGACCGTGACGGTCTTGGTCAGCGTCACCGGCGCGTCACCGCCGGACGTCCCGCAACTCGCTACTGTGCCGATCACCGTCAGCGCCGCCGCTGCGACCGCGACCAGCCCCCGCCTGGCTCGTGATATCCGCATTGCCCCACCGTAGCGAAGAGCGTCATCGTCGCGGTCGTCCCACGCGGGTCGCGGCGTGACGACTTCCGCGTGCTCCGGCCGTATCTCACCGGTTCGGCACGGTATGACGGAATCTCGGGGCGGGCGCTGGGCCACAGCAGAAATGCCAACGCCGGGGCGGCGGGAAAATCCCCACCACCCCGGCGTCCGCGAAGAACGATACCGGCGAGCTACTCGTTGCCGGCCAGCTTCTCCTTCAACTTGGCCAGCGCCTCGTCGTCGACCAGCGAGCCGCTGTGCGCGTCGCTGCCCGAGTCGGACGAGTAGTTGCTCGGCGAGTCGACGGCTGCGGCCGCGTCGTCATCGAGCGCCTTGGCGATCTGCTTCTGGTGCGCGTCGAACACGGTGTGGGCGTCGGTGTACGCCTTCTCCCACGCGTCGCGCTGCTGGTCGAAGCCTTCCAGCCACTCGCCGGTCGCCACGTCGAAGCCTTCCGGCGGAATGAAGTTGCCCTGCTCGTCGTAGTGGTCCACGACGCCATACTGGGCACGCACCTCGTCGAAGTCCGCCCCCAGCGGCACGCCCTCGTTGGCCTGCTTCAGCGACAGCGAGATGCGGCGACGGTCCAGATCGATATCGATGACCCGCACGAAGATCTCGTCATCCACGCCCACGACCTGTTCCGGCACGTCGACGTGACGGGCGGCCAACTCGGAGATGTGCACCAGGCCCTCGATCCCGTCGAAGACACGCACGAAGGCGCCGAACGGGACCAGCTTGGTGACCTTGCCCGGCACGACCTGTCCGATGGCGTGGGTGCGGGCGAAGTGACGCCACGGGTCTTCCTGAGTGGCCTTCAGCGACAGCGACACGCGCTCGCGGTCCATGTCCACGTCGAGCACCTCGACGGTGACCTCCTGGCCGACCTCGACGACCTCGTTCGGGTGGTCGATGTGCTTCCAGGACAGCTCGGAGACGTGCACCAGGCCGTCCACCCCGCCCAGGTCGACGAAGGCGCCGAAGTTGACGATGGAGGACACGACGCCCTTGCGGACCTGGCCCTTGGCAAGGTTGTTGAGGAACTCGCTGCGCACCTCGGACTGCGTCTGCTCCAGGTACTGGCGGCGGGAGAGCACCACGTTGTTGCGGTTCTTGTCCAGCTCGATGATCTTCGCTTCGAGCTGCCGGCCGATGTACGGCTGCAGGTCGCGCACCCGGCGCATCTCCACGAGGGAGGCGGGCAGGAAGCCACGCAGGCCGATGTCCAGGATCAGGCCGCCCTTGACGACCTCGATGACGGTGCCGGTGACGA
>JBIQML010000917.1:0-1541 GCA_044463405.1 Nakamurella lactea
CCGTCGCCGACGAGCGGCGCTGCGCGGCCGTCGCGGCCCAGGCCGGCATCGAGGAGATCACCTTCCTGGGTGCGCACGTGGTGCCGGAGGAATTCTCGAAGGACCGGGAGGGATACCTGGACCTGGTGTGCGGCTCGATGCTGGACGCCGTGCGCGAGTACGTCCGATGGATCGACGTGTTCTGCGAGCAGGGGGCGTTCGACGACGCCGAGTCCCGCCGGGTGCTGGCCGCCGGGCAGCGTGCCGGGCTGGGCCTGCGGGTGCACGGCAACCAGTTGGGCACCGGCTCGGGCGTGGGGATCGCGGTGGAGATGGGCGCCGCCTCGGTGGACCACTGCACGTTCCTGTCCGAGGACGACGTGAATGCGCTGGCCGGCGGCGAGACGGTGGCGACGCTGCTCCCGGTGGCCGACCTGTCCACCCGGCAGCCGCCGGCCCCGGGCCGGACGCTGGTCGACGCGGGGGTGCCGATCGCGCTGGCCACCAACTGCAACCCGGGGACCTCGTTCACCACGTCGATGCGCCTGGTGGTGGCGCTGGGAGTGCTGCAGTGCGGGCTGTCCGCCGAGGAGGCCGTGCACGCGGCGACGGCCGGTGGCGCGCGGGCGCTGCGCCGGGACGACGTCGGCGTGCTGCGGGTGGGAGCGCGGGCCGACCTGCAGGTGCTGGACGCGCCGACCGTGGATCACATCGCCTACCGGGTGGGCGGTGTCGGGGTGCACGCGGTGTGGCAGCGCGGTGAGCGCGTGGTGTGACACGCGCAGGCACACGGGCCGGGCCGGCAGGTAGGCCGATGTTGCTGTGCTCCCCACTCGCTTCGCTCGCGGGAGTACCCCCAGCCGGGACATTCGGGCTACCTGGAACGAGTTCGGGCTACCTCGGGCACGGCCGGGGCGCACCCCGCGTGCCTGCTCACACCGCGCAGGAGCCGTCGGAGCAGTCGTCGGCGGCGCTGCCGGCCCCGCCGCCGGCGCCGACCATGGTCAGCGGGTGTGACTCCGACCAGGCCTGCTCCAGCGCCTGCCGCAGCACGGCGCTCTCCTGGGCGCCCGAGATGCCGTATGTCCGGTCGATCACGAAGAACGGCACCGCGCTGATGCCGAACGAGCGGGCCAGCGACAGATCCTCCGTCACCGCCTGGGCGTAGGCGGTACCGTCAGCACCCTCCAGCGCCTCGCGCGCCGCGTCCGCATCCAGCCCGACATCGGCCGCCAGCGACACCAGGGTGTCCGGGTCGTCGACGTGCAGACCTTCCACGAAGTATGCCCGCATCAGCCGCTCCTTCAGCTCGGCCTGCTTGCCGTGCTCGGCGGCGAAGTGCAGCAGCCGGTGCGCGTCCAAGGTGTTCGCCGGATGCGCCTCGTCCAGGTGGAAGTCCAGCCCCACCGTCTCGGCGATCCCGGACACCCGGGCGTTCATCGCGGCGGCCTGCTCCGCGGACACCCCGTACTTGGCCGCCAGCCGCTCGGTCAGCGTGCCGGTGACATCCTTCGGGGTGCTCGGGTCCAGTTGGAAGGACCGGTAGGTGACGGTGACGTCGT
>JBIQML010000918.1:0-1541 GCA_044463405.1 Nakamurella lactea
ATCACCGGCAGCAGCGGCGTCGGCGTGGTGCCGGGCGGTGAGACCGGCACCTCGGTGTGGGACGCCATGGACCGCGCCGACAGCGCGCTGTACCTGGCCAAGCAGAGCGGCCGGGACTGCTGCCGGTTGTCCGACGGGTCGCCGGGCCCGGTGCGCTGAGGGCTACCGGCGCGAGGCGTGCGGCGGGCCGCCGGCTTCCGCCGGTCACCGGGCGGATCCCGCCGTCACCCTCACCCTGCGGTGCTGCCGGCCAGCCGCGCGATCAGCCCTTGCGCGTCGAACGGGGCGCGGACCTTGGCGTCGTTGTCGAAGAAGACATACACGTCCAGCCCCTGACGCAACCGGGCCCCGACGCGCTCGGCCCAGCGATCCAGCTCGTCCGGCGGGTACCCGCTGGCGTACAGCTCGCTGGCCCCGTGCAGGCGCAGGTAGCAGAAGTCCGCGGTCACCTCGTCGATCACCGGCCAGTCGCCGGCCGCGTCGGCGAGCACCATCGCCACGCCGTGCTCGGCGAGCAGCGCCAGTGCTCGCGGGTCGGTGAAGCTGGGGTGCCGGGGCTCCAGGGCATGCCGCAGCGGACGGTCGGCATCGGTGACGGTGACGGCGTTCCCAGGGGTGATCCGCTGGTCGTGGTGTCCGGCCAGTTCCGCGGCGTGAGCGGTGGTCTGCGGCAGCCGGCGCAGGAAATCGCGCAGCCGGTCGGGGTCGAAGGCCAGCGTGGCCGGCAGCTGCCACAGGATCGGGCCCAGCTTGGGGCCGAGCGCGAGCAGACCGGAGGCGAAGAAGTTCGCGAGCGCGGTGTCCACATCGACCAGGCGTTTCAGGTGGGTGATGAACCTGCCGCCCTTGACGGCGAACCGGAATGCGTCCGGGGTGGCCTCCCGCCACGAGACGAAGCTGCTCGGCCGCTGCAGCGAGTAGAAGGTGCCGTTGATCTCGATGGCGGTCACGCGTTGCGCAGCGTAGCTCAACTCGGCCCGCTGCGGCAGCCCCGGCGGGTAGAAGTGGCCGCGCCAGGGTGGATAGCGCCACCCGGAGATGCCGACGCGAGCCACGGCCATCCCGCCACGGTAGCGGGAGAGGCTCGATCGTGACGGACCGTTACCGGCCCGTGTCCGGCGTGGGGTTCACTGGGGTGGATGTCTGTGTATCCGGCTGGCCCCGGGATCGGACCCCGGCGCCCGCGTGCCCGCGCCGCCGTGCCCGGCACCGCTGACGCGCCCCGCCCGGCCCGCGGGCAGCGACGCGCGCTCGGGCCGGCGGCGATCCTGTCGGCGCTGTGCCTGCTGGCGTCGTGCACGGGCGGGGTAGGTGATTCGGCACCGGGACCTGCCCCGTCCGTCGGCGGATCACCCGCCCCCTCCGCCATCGGCACCGGCGTGAGCACCACGGTGAGCACCGGCGCGAGCACCACGGTGAGCACCGGCTCCCCCACCGCCACCGACACGAGCGCCGCCTCCTCCGGCGCTGCCGCCCGCAGCCGCCCGCCCGCGGCGTCCTCGCACGTCACCGAGGCGCGATCGTCCCGACCGGCGGCGGGC
>JBIQML010000919.1:0-1538 GCA_044463405.1 Nakamurella lactea
CGCGGCGGTGCGGTCACGGTGGCGACGCGACTGCCGGTCGGGCTCGCTCGGCGCGGCGGCTGGGCGGATACCCGGTTGCCCCTTCCGGACGGGCAGTGGCGGGAGGCGCTGACCGGTCGCGTCGTTCGCGTCGGCGCGGATGCCCCCGGCCTTTCGGTCTGCGACCTTCTCGATCGCTACCCGGTCGCCCTGCTGCTAGCCGGCTGATCTCTACCGTGGCAGGCATGACGCAGTTCCGAGTGTGGGCGCCGCACGCCACGCGCATGACGCTCTCCCTGGCTGTCGGTGAGGCCGATGTCGACCTCCCGATGGAGCCGGCTGACGGCGGCTGGTGGACCGCGGAAGCCGACCTGCCGGCAGGCGACGTGGACTACGGATTCCGCATCGACGACGGCCCGGTACGCCCCGATCCGCGCTCGCGGCGGCAGCCGCACGGGGTGCACCGGCGATCCCGCACGTTCGATGCGTCGCGCCATCAGTGGCAGGACGACGGGTGGGCCGGCCGTCCCCTGCAGGGTTCGGTGATCTACGAGCTGCACGTCGGCACGTTCACCCCGGACGGCACGTTCGATGCGGCCGTGCCGAGGCTCGACCACCTGACCGACCTGGGGGTGGACACCGTCGAGTTGCTGCCGGTGAACGCCTTCAACGGGCCGTGGAACTGGGGCTATGACGGCGTGCTGTGGTTTGCGGTGCACGAGCGGTACGGCGGCCCGGCAGGCTATCAACGGTTCGTGGACGCCTGCCACGCGCGAGGGCTCGCCGTGATCCAGGATGTCGTCTACAACCATCTCGGACCCAGCGGAAACTACCTGCCGGAGTTCGGCCCGTACCTGCGCGACGACGCCTCGAACACGTGGGGTGCCGCGGTGAACCTGGACGGGCCGGGTTCCGACGAGGTGCGCCGCTACATCCTGGATAACGCGCGCATGTGGCTTCAGGACTACCACGTGGACGGGCTGCGGCTGGACGCCGTGCACGCGCTCCGGGACAGCCGGGCGCACACGCTGCTGGAGGAACTGGCCGCGGAGACCGACCGTCTCGCCGCGCAGCTCGACCGCCCGCTGCACCTCATCGCCGAGTCGGACCTGAACGATCCTCGCCTGTTCACCCCGCGCGACGCCGGCGGGCTGGGACTGGCCGCGTCGTGGAACGACGACGTGCACCACGCGCTGCACGTCGCCGTCACCGGCGAGACTGCCGGGTACTACGCGGATTTCGCCGCGCCGACGGCCATCGCGAAGGTCCTCCGCGGCGGTTACTTCCACGACGGCACGTTCTCGTCGTTCCGGGAGCGAACGCATGGTCGCCCGATCGACACCGCAGTGACCCCGCCGTGGCGCCTGGTGACCTGCATCCAGAACCACGACCAGATCGGCAACCGTGCGGGCGGCGACCGGATCAACCAGCAGGCCGGCTGGCGAGCCCAGGCGGTCGCCGCCGTGCTGTTGCTCACCGCGCCGTTCACGCCGATGCTGTTCATGGGCGAGGAGTGGGCCGCGTCCACGCCGTGGCCGTTCTTCACCTCGCATCCGGAG
>JBIQML010000920.1:0-1531 GCA_044463405.1 Nakamurella lactea
GACCTCACCGACCTCACCGACCTCGCCGAGCTCACCGATCCCGCCGACAGCGCCGAGCTCGCGGAACTCACCGCCCGCGGGACCGACGCTCCCGCCGCCGGGCCGCAGGTGCTGCTACTGGACGACCTGGACGCGCTGGCACCGGCCGCCGTGACCGCGATCCTCGAGAGCCTGCCACCGGGCGCTGCGCTGCTGGGGTGCGCGGTGCGGCCGCTGGAGGTGACGGGCGAGCGGGTGGTCACCATCGGGCCGCTCGCGGCGCCGGAAGGGGACACCGACGCCGCCGACGTCGTCACCAGCCCGTCCGCCGCGCTGTTGCTGCAGGCGCTCGGTGACCCCGACGGCGCACACCTGACGGACGACGATCTGGTCGCCATCGGGCAGCTGTGCCGTGCCACGGGGGGCTGGCCGATGGCGCTGATGCGCGTCGCCGCCGCCTGCGGGACGTCCACGTCGGCCGATCTGTGGGCCGAGAACCGCGGCGGCCACGGCCTTCTCGATCGGCTGGATGGCGACGAGTTCGTGCTCACCGCCGCGCTGAACCGGACCTACTCCCGGCTGCCCTCGCCGGCCCGCGCGCTGCTGCGCGCCCTGTCCGTCTTCGCCGGGGGGTTCACGCCGGACCAGGCGGCCCAGGTGGCCCCCACAGCGGCGACGTCCCGCCGGTGCCAGGCGCTGGTCGACGTGGGCCTGCTGCTGTCGACGGGGCCCGGCGGGACCCGGTTCGTGATGCCCGCGGTGGTGCGCAGCTTCGCGGCGCGGAAGTTGAGTTGGTCGCCGGAGGCGCGAAGGGTCCGGACCCGGCACGCCGAGCTGGTCGCCCGGGTGGTGGACGAGGCCGCGACGTTCGTCTACGACGGTGACCCGGAGCGGGCGCTGGACACGCTCGGCCCGCTACGCGCCGACGCGTTGCCCGCCCTGGACTGGCTGCTCGCCCGCGGGACCACCGAGGCCGCCCTGCGGCTGGCCGGGGCATTGGCGAGTTGCCTGGCACCACACGGCCACACTGACCCGCTGCGGGACCGCCTCAACACGCTGCTGATGCGCGAGGACCTGCCCGCGGGGCCGGAGCTGGCCATAGCGCTGGTCGGATACGCGCAGCTGGCCTTCGCCGGGGTCACCGACACACCGGTCACCGAGCTGGCCGTGGCCAGATGGCAGCAGGGCATCGCGCTGACCCGCTCCGGCGCCGCCGGGCAGGCGACACTGTGGGCGCTGTCCCTGGTGGCCTTCGCCATGCCCGTGACGGGGGACGCGGAGCTGGGCGCCGCCTGCGTCGCGGAGGCCATCGCGTTGGCCAGCCGCACCGGGCACGTTCGATGGCTGGCGCGGTTCGAGGCGGGCGCCGGCCTGCTGGCGAACCTGCGCGGTGATGTCGGCACCGCCGCCGCGATGGGGTCGGCGGCGCTGGCCAGGGGCCGGCGCTGCGGGGACCAGCGGGCGCGCATCCTGGCCGGTGTGCTGCTGCTGTCGCTGCCGGCCGACGTCCCGGTCGCGGAACGGCCGGCACCGGAGGAATTGCTGGCCCTGG
>JBIQML010000921.1:0-1526 GCA_044463405.1 Nakamurella lactea
AGCGGCGCCGGGCGTACTCGCCGTCGGCCAGCGAGTGATGCGCGCGAGTGTTGATCACCAGCACGCGCATCCCGTGCCCGACCGGGTCGAACGGGATCTGCTCGGTGGTGTCGGCGCCGACGTCGAAGAACAGCGCGTGCCCGGCGGTGCACGCCGTCGAGGCCATCTGGTCCATCAGGCCGCAGGGCATCCCGACGAAGTCGTTCTCCGCGCGCTGCGCCAACCGCGCGAGCGTCGGCACCGGGAGGTCGAGACCGAGGTAGTCCGAGACCGCCAGGGCCACAGCGCATTCCACCGCGGCGGAGGACGACAGACCCGCGCCGGCGGGCACCGACGAATCGAGCGCCAGATCCAGCGGCGGGATCAGGTGCCCCGCCTGTTGCAGCGACCACAGCACGCCGAGCGGGTAGCCCTGCCACCCGTCCGCGGCCTTCGAACCCGGGACCAGCTCGGACGGCCGGACGGACACCGTCGCCCCGCGCCGCTGCGCGGATGCGATGCAGAAGCCGTCCGTCCCACCGGGACCGAGCGCGATCTTGGCCCGGGATCCGATGGCGAACGGCAACACCAGCCCGTCCGAGTAGTCGGTGTGCTCGCCGATCAGGTTCACCCGGCCCGGGGCGGACCAGACCCCGGTGGGCTCGGCGGCGTACCGGGAGCGGAACAGCGCGGCGGCGGTCATCGGCGCCTGGTCTTCGCGGTCATCATGAGCGTCATCTTCGGCGTCATGAACGGGGTCATTCGCTGGGTCACCATCAGGGTCGTTCTCGGGCGAAGCTCCAGGCGTCGGCGACCATGTCGGCCAACCCCAACTCGGGCCGCCAGCCCAGCTCCCGCCCGGCCCGCTCGGCCGAGGCGACCAGCCGGGCGGGGTCCCCGGCCCTGCGCGGACCGACGCGGGCCGGCACCGGCGTTCCCGTCACCTGCTCGATGGTGTCGATCACCTGGCGGACGGAGAACCCGTCGCCGTTGCCCAGGTTGCACACCAGATGTCGCCCGGGGGCGGCGGCCCCGAGCGCGAGCACGTGCGCCCTGGCCAGGTCCGCCACGTGCACGTAGTCGCGGATCGGGGTGCCGTCCGGGGTGGGCCAGTCGTCACCGAAGATGGTCAGCGCATCGCGCCGGCCCGCCGCGGCATCCAGCGCCAGCGGGATCAGGTGCGTCTCGGTGCCATGCCGCTCGCCGGCCCCCCAGGCAGCACCGGCGACGTTGAAGTAGCGCAGGCTCACCGCTCCCAGATCCGTCGCGGCGCACTCGCCGGTGAGCATCATGTCCACGGCCAGCTTGGTGGCGCCGTAGGTGTTGGTCGGCAGCGGCGCGGCGTCCTCGGTGATGGGGATCTCGGCGGGCTCGCCGTAGACGGCGGCGGTGGACGAGAACACCAACCGGGGCACGCCGTGCTCGGTGACGGCGTCCAGCAGCGCCCGGGTGCCGCAGACGTTGGTGCGCCAGTACAGCGCGGGGTGCGCGACGGACTCGGCCACCAGCGACTTGGCGGCGAAGTGCAGCACGGCGTCGAAGCCGCC
>JBIQML010000922.1:0-1523 GCA_044463405.1 Nakamurella lactea
GTGCGGGGAGGCCTGCAACTGACCATCGACGCACGGCTCGCGGGCAAGGAGGAGGCGACCGGACTGCGACGCGACGGCGATCGCGTCGTGCTCGGCGTCCCGGCGGAGATCCGCAGCGTGGTACCGCCCGAACTGCTCGATGTCACGGACGCGGCAAACTCCGTCGCCTGCCGCGTCGTCATCAGGTCCCGGGGCGACAGCTACCTGTCCTGGCCGGTCTTCCTCGACAAGACCGGCGGTATGTTCGACATCTCCGGCAACCGCGTCGCGGTGATGTGGCGCGGCACCGGCAAGCTCCGGCTGGACGACGCGGCTGCCGGAAGCCCGTTGCAGGACGCGGTGTACGACTTCTACTCCCACGTCAGCTTCATGGGGATCGCCCGCAAGCCGAAGCTGGCCTACACCGGTCCAGTGAGTCCGGCGGTGATAGCCGGCCGTCCAGCGGTGGCGTACCCGAGCGCGTCGAGCACGCTGGCCCTCGACCTGGCGCAGGAGACCAGAACCCTACCGATCGACGCCCGGCCGGTGCGCGGACCGGCCGGAACCCGCGCGGCGGTGTCGGCCCGGCTCACCCGGGTCCGGGTGGACGGGCGGCACGAGTTGGAGGCCGGCAACATCCTCGCCCTGCCGGCCGACCGCCTGGCCGCCGGCGCCGATCCCTCGAAGCTCCACCGCGAGCAGTCTGCCGCCAGTCAGGGACTCGCCCTGCACATCGCCACGGACGGGGCCTCCGCCCGCCTCCAGGGAAGCGTCAACCTGCCCCCCGCGACCTATCGGCTGTACGCCGTCCGGGCGGGACAACTGCATCAGACCACGCGAATGCTCCAGATCCAGGACGACGGCGCCGTCGTTCTGATCTAGTCGTGGTGTCCAAGGAGTCGTTCCGCGTCGGGGTGCGTCGGGCAATCATGTGGATGTCTCCCGTCCATCAGGTTTGAACGCTCAAGTTCAGCACTTCACCCACCAGAGGGCCAGCATGTCCCGAGCTACGGCGACGTCATCCCACTCCCACGCCCGCGGTTCACGCGCTTGATCATCAAGGGCGGCGGGGCCCACGGGGCGGCGGCAACCACGTTCATGCTCTGGCCCGCCCCGCGCCGAAGTGGGCGGACTGATACCGCGTCGCATCTGACGGGCGGGAAGCACGGCGGCCGTGCGAGTTCCGGGGTCTGGCGCAGGTCAGCCCAGGCGGTAGATGAGGAAGACGATCCAGACGGAGGTGGTCATAGTAGGGAGGGCGACATCGAGCTTGAGCCTGGTGATGCGAATCGTTCGGAATCGTTCGCCGTAATCCTGCTTAAAGGTGTGGTAAACCACCCTGCGGAGCCGTGCGCCCTCGAGGCTGACCCGGGCATATTGGCGCTCGTTCAGGACCGGATCCTCCGGCTGGGAGCGGGAGCGGCCGTCTGCCGCGACCTTCTGGTCCATCCTGTACTTGTGGTAGTCGACGATGGCGGTGCGGGCGAAGAGGGCGTGTCATGAACTTTGTGTGTGAGGTCAGTCCGTCATGATCAACTGCCCCG
>JBIQML010000923.1:0-1519 GCA_044463405.1 Nakamurella lactea
ACGGCAGCGTGTTCGGGGTGTTCAACTTCTCCGCGATGCTGGCCTCCATCATCGGGCCGTTCGCGATGGGCTGGCTGGCGTCCGGGGCCACGGGGCTGGGCATGGACGCCGGGTTCTATGTGGCCGCCGGGCTGATCTGGCTGGCGTTCGTGCTGGTGCTGCTCATGCCTCGCGCGAACATGCGCCGCGTTCCGTGACGGGGGCGGGACGATGGCGGCGGTCTCGTCCGATTCAGAGCCGGGCAATGCCAGGTTGGGGCGAGCGGGGACGGGCCGGGACCACTAGAGTCGTGCCCACGCCTTCCGCCAGACACGTGGGATCCCCGGTTTGCCCCCGCCGTCGTCCATGACGGTGCGACGGCGCCGCCCCTGGCTACCTGAAGAGATAAGGTCCCCGCGAATGGTCTCGATGTTGCCGCGACCCGCTCGACGCCCCTCCGCCGGCACCATGCTGCTGGTCGGCGCCGCCTGCCTCGGGCTACTGGCCATCGGGTTCGTGGCGACGCCCCTGCAGGCCCACGCGGATGACGAACCGACGGGGCTGGTGGCGCGCTGGGCGTTCGACGAGGCCGAGGCGGGATCGCCGGCCGTCGATTCCGTCGGCGGGAACAACGGCACGCCGTTCAAGGGCACGCCCACCGACCCCCCGCCGACTGAGGACGTGCCGGATGCTACCTACCCGGAACCATCTGAAGACGTTCCGCCGGCTCATGGCCCGCTCAGCGCATCGTTCAACGGCGGCAACTACTTCGAGATCAACAATCCGGTGAACTTGGACTTCACGATCTGCGCCTGGGTGAAGACGACAAGTGTCGGCAGCGCCCAGCACTGGACGAGCGCACCGATCCTGGAAGCGGAAGTGGGCGGCGTTGCCTACGACTTCGGCTTCGGCATCGACAACAACGGCAAGCTCATGTTCGGCAACGGCGGCCTGGTCGACGGCTTACTGATCGACAGTTGGATCACCGGAACCACAACTATCAACAACGGCGCATGGCACCACGTCTGTGCGACCCGCAGCGATTCAGGCGGAGGGGCCGTCGTCCTCTACGTCGACGGCAAGCCCGACAACGCGGGCGTCACCGGTACCGGGGCGGTGAACCAGAAGCCGAAGGCCCGGATCGCATCAGGAACCGACGGCGCCTGGCCCTACGTCGGCCTGATCGACGACCTGCGCGTCTACGGGTCGGCCCTGTCCGCGGAGCAGGTGGCCACCGTGGCGGCTGGCGGCGATCCCTTCGCAGAACCCAGCGACACAACTGACCCCACGTCGACGTCTACGACCACGCCCACCGCCACGCCGACGACCACGGCAACTGCCGCTCCGGACGCCTCCGCAGACTTCACCCCCAGCCCGCAGATTCCGCCGGCAGACGACGACGGCATCGTCGCCGCGGTGGAGGCCGGGGCACCGAATGGCGGTGACGCGAACGGCGACGGCGTTCCGGACGCCGAGCAGTCGACCGTTGCCAGTTTTCCCACCGCCCAGGGTGAGTACGTGTCGCTGGTCGTCGACGATG
>JBIQML010000924.1:0-1511 GCA_044463405.1 Nakamurella lactea
GCACCAGACAGATTTTGTCGCGGCCAAGGGCTTCATCGCCGAGCGTGCCCGCCGGATCCGCGCGGACCTCGTCCAGCAGGGACCGCTCGCCGTCGGTACCCACCAGCGACGAGGGATCGTCCGGGTGCGCCCCCATCCACAATTCGGCCTGGGGGTGGGCGGCAGGGCTCGGCTGTCCGAGCAGGTCCGCGATGGCGGTGCGCGAACCCCAGGCGTACGGCCGGATCTTGTTTCGCATCAGCTCCATGCGGAGGGGTCCTTCTCGATGCGGCCGGCGGCGCGCCGCGCGATCACGAGTCGTCCCCGTCCGACTCGCTCAGCAGCAGCACCGGGATGCCGTCCCGCACCGGGTAGGAACGGCCGCATTGTGTGCAGGTCAGCGCCGCGGCGTCGGGATCGGTGGGCGACCCGGGTTGGAGCGATCCGTGGTCGTCAGCGGGGCAGGCGAGCACCTCCAGCAGGCGCGAGTCGATATCCAATGCCATAGCTGCCTGCACTGCCTTTCCACGAGGGGACCGTCGGTCGCCACCATCATCGTCGCCGCGGCTGCGCGCCCCCTGCTGCGTTCGCACTCACCGTAGCGGCTAGCCGGACCGTACTGCCATGCCGACCGTAGCGGACCCGATCGGTGCCACGGGCCCGCGCGCCGGGGCTAGGCGCGGATCAGCGCGAGGATCTCGTCACGCAAGGCGGCCATCGCCGTCTCGTCGGCCGCCTCGACGTTGAGTCGCAATAGTGGCTCGGTGTTGCTGGCGCGCACGTTGAACCAGTCGCCGCCGGGCAGGGTGACCGTCAATCCGTCCAGTTCGTCGACGCCGGCGTTGCGTTCGGCGGCCCAGGCGCGCAGCCTGTCGGTGACCGCGGCGGCGTCCGTCACCGTGGAGTTGATCTCCCCCGACTGGCTGTAGCGGGCGTACTCGGCGACGAGTTCGGATAGTGGCCGGTCCTGCCCGCCGAGCGCGGCGAGCACGTGCAGGGCCGCCACCATGCCGGTATCGGCCCGGAAGAAGTCGGCGAAGTAGTAGTGCGCCGAATGCTCCCCGCCGAAGATCGCACCGGTGTCTGCCATCTCCGCCTTGATGTACGAGTGGCCGACGCGCGTGCGCACCGGCCGCCCGCCCGCCGCGGTGACCAGCTCCGGCACGGCCCGTGAGGTGATCAGGTTGTACAACACCGTGGATCCCGGGGCGCGGCGCAGTTCGCGCAACGCCACCAACGCCGTGATGGCGCTGGCGGAGACCGGTCGACCCCGCTCGTCGACGACGAAGCAGCGGTCCGCGTCGCCGTCGAAGGCCAGCCCGATGTCCGCGCCGACACGCAGCACCTCGGCCTGCAGGTCCACGAGGTTCGCCGGGTCCAGCGGGTTGGCCTCGTGGTTGGGGAAGGTGCCGTCCAGTTCGAAATACAGCGGGACGAGCGTGACGGGCAGCGGGCCCAGCACCTCGGGCGCCGTCATGCCCGCCATGCCGTTGCCGGCGTCGACCACGACCTTCAGCGGACGCATCGCCGAC
>JBIQML010000925.1:0-1502 GCA_044463405.1 Nakamurella lactea
AGCAGATCCCGATCGTCTGGTCCGGCGGCACCGACGGCGTGATCTCCCCGCACGCGACGATCTTCGCGACCGTTCCGGCCGACCAAGCGGTGCAGTCCGACGAGCCCCGGCTCACCGTCGGATTCGCCATGAGCGAGCGGCTGCTGCCGGAGGACATCGGTCGGGTCGCGATGATCGAGAAGGTGGCCGCCGGGGTGCGCACCGCCATGGAGCGCGCCGGCATCACCGACGTGGCCGACGTGCACTACGTGCAGACCAAGACCCCGCTGCTGACCATCGACTCGATCCGGGACGCCAAGTCCCGCGGCAAGACCGTCTGGACCGAGGACACGCTCAAGTCGATGGAGCTGTCCAACGGGACCGCGGCGCTGGGGATCGCGGTGGCGCTCGGCGAGATCGAGATGCCCACCGACGCGGATGTGCTGACCAACTTCGACCTGTTCTCCTCGGTCGCGTCCTGCTCGTCCGGTGTGGAGCTGGACCAGGCGCAGATCGTGGTGGTCGGCAACGCCCGCGGCGTCGGCGGCCGGTACCGGATCGGGCACTCGGTGATGCAGGACGCGCTGGACGCGGACGGCATCTGGGACGCCATGCGGGTCGCCGGGATCGACCTGCCCGAGCGGCCGCACTGGACGGACATCAAGGGCCGGCTGGTGAACGTGTTCCTCAAGTGCGAGGCGTCCAAGGACGGCAGAGTCCGCGGCCGGCGCAACGCCATGCTGGACGACTCGGACGTGAGCTGGCACCGGCAGATCAAGGCCACCGTCGGTGGTGTCACCGCGGCGGTGACGGGCGACCCGGCGGTGTTCGTGTCCATCGCCGCCGACCACCAGGGCCCGTCCGGCGGCGGCACCGTCGCGGCGATCGCCGACCTGGGCGAGGACCCGACCGGCTACCCCCAGCCGTAGGCCGGCAGGGCGGCCGGCCCGGTCCAAGCGCGCGGGCGCCGCGGGCGCCGCGGGCGCCGGGACGGCTGTCCGACGTGCTCCCATTCCTGCATGGATCAACTTCGGCGAAATGGTGCCCGTGTGACGGGTGGGGCGAACTTCGTGCATGCCGGGGAAGTTGTTCCATGCAGGGCATGGCGAGGGTGGCCGGTGGTCCATGGAGGGCATGGCGAGGGTGACCGGCCGGGCGGTGCTGCTCAGGCACGCACCAGGTGCAGGTCGTAGATCGTCCGCCGCTCGGCCAGGCCCCTTCTCTCGAACCTGGTCTCGGGCCGGAAGGCCGGCCGTGCCGCCCAGCCGCCCTGCTCGGCGTTCGGGTTGACCAACGTTTCGCACGCCGACGTCACGCGGAGCATCTGCCGGGCGTAGGGCTCCCAGTCGGTGGCCATCCACCACGAGCCGCCGGGCACCAGCCGGGACGCCACCAGCGCGGCGAACTCCGGCGACACGATGCGGCGCTTGACGTGCCGGCGCTTGGGCCAGGGGTCCGGGAAGAACAGCCACACCTCGGCCAGCGTCGCCGGGGCGACGACGGTGCGCAGCACCTCCACCGCG
>JBIQML010000926.1:0-1501 GCA_044463405.1 Nakamurella lactea
TGGGCGTCCTTGCCGTCGCCGTGACGATCAGTGCCTGCGGAGGCAACCCGGACCCGGCCGGGACCTCCAGCGGCGGTGACGCAGGCTCCGCCAGCACCGCCTCGTCAATGGCGTCAGGGGCCTCCGGGTCATCCGCCGGCAACGCCGAGCCGGCCGACGCGACCAGCGGCGACTTCTGCGCCCGGCTGCAGGCCGCCGAGGACAAGCTGGACCACTTCAACGACAGCGTCGGCGACGGCGACCTGAGCCAGGCCGGCAAGGCGATCGCCGCCGACATCGCGGTGTTCCAGGAGCTTGCCCAGGGGGCGCCCGCCGAGGTCAAACCGGCGCTGACCGACATCGTCCAGGTGCTCAAGGGCGCCCAGGGCGCGCTGAGCAATCCCGGCAGCAAGAACGCCTCGGCCTTCCAGGATCTGGCCACCAAGCTGCCGAGCGACCTCAACGCCATGGGCAACTACATGGCCAACAACTGCAGCAGCTGAAAACGGCAGCCCGGCCGGCAGGTCCCGGAAGGTCAGCCGCCGGTCTGCGCCGCGGCGGCCTCGGCCCGCCGGTGGGCCCGCAGCGACCGCACGGCCACCGCCACGCCCACCGCAATGATGCCCAGCGCCGCGATGTTGATCAGGGTGAAACCGCCGACCGCCAGCAGCGGCCCGGCGGCGGCCGCGAACGCCGCGGCGCCCAGGTTCATCCCGGCGTCGGCGGCGCCCTGGATCACCACCCGGTGGGACTCCGGGACCGATCCGGTCAGCAGCGTCGACCCGGCGATGAAGCACGCCGACCAGCCCAGCCCGAGCAGCGTCAGCGCGGCGCTGATGCGCGGCATCGACGACCCCGCGGCGTCGTCCAGGATGCCGAGCGCGGCCGCCGCGGTCAGGATCGCGAACCCGGCCCAGATCACCGGCACCGGCCCGAACCGGTCGCTCAGATACCCGTACACCGGGGACAGCGCGTACATGCCCAGGATGTGCATGCTGATCACGACGCCGATGATCTCGATGGAGTCACCGTGGTGGCTCATGTGCACCGGCGTCATCACCATCACCGAGACCATCACGGTGTGCCCGAGCACCACCGCGGCGAATCCGAGCAGCGCACGCGGCCGGGCCAGCACGATCCGCAGCGCGTCCCCGAGCGTCGCGTGCCTGGCCGGCGAGGCATCGCCCGGAGCATCGTCACCGCTAGGGGTGACGGCCACCCCGGCCGCCGCGCGCTCCCGACGCCGCCGCGCGGTGCTGCTGCGCAGCACCATGGTGAACGCGATGGCGACCGCGAACGCCACCGCGGACAGCGCGAACGGCCCACCCAACTCGCCGACCCCGAGCCACCCGCCGACCGTCCCGCCGGGCCCGGCCAGGTTGGGCCCTGCCACCGAGCCGATCGTGGTCGCCCAGACCACGATGGACAGCGCCCGACCGCGCAGGTGCGGCGGGGCGTCGTCGGTCGCGGCGTAGCGGGTCTGCAGCCCGGTCGCGGTGGCCGAGCCGAACAGGAACATGCC